>CALZHS010000009.1 GCA_945787265.1 uncultured Gammaproteobacteria bacterium
CGGCAGTGACCCGTTCTTCGTGATCGAGGCAGATGAATATGACTCGGCGCTTTTCGATAAACGCTCAAAATTCATTCACTATCACCCGCGCACGCTGATTATGAACAACCTCGAGTACGATCACGCCGATATCTTTACGGACCTGGCAGCAATCCAGCAGCAGTTCCATCACCTCGTGCGTACGCTACCGGCGAGCGCACTGGTTATTGTTAATCAGGATGATGAGGCGTTGCCGGCGGTAATGGAAATGGGGTGCTGGAGTCAGCAAACGAATTTCTCGGCAGTCGATCGGAACGCCGATTTCTTCCTCGACGCGCAAAACATGCTGCATCACGGGGACAGCAGTTATCGTCTGCAGCTATCACAATGCGGACAGTTCAACGGGTTGAATGCGAGCGCGGCGATTATCGCCGCCCGGCATGCCGGCGTCGCGATCGAGACTTCACTGCAAGCCATGCACGAGTTCGTCGGCGTCAAGCGACGCCAGGAAGTGATTGCCGAAATAAACGGCGTCACCATTGTTGATGATTTCGCCCATCACCCGACCGCAATCGCGTTGACCCTGGACGCCCTGAAAGGCAACACCAGCGGTCGCCTGATCGCGGTGCTGGATATTCGTTCCAACACGATGAAATTGGGTGTGCACGGAGCCGCACTTGGGCAGTCATTGGCTGGCGCCGACCTTGTTTTAGTTTGCGATAATACCGATAATACCGATTTAGACTGGGATATCGCAGAAATTGCAGAATCTGCCGCTACAATAGTAGAGATAAAAACCGATTCACAACAAGTGATCGATTACCTGGTGCAAAATTGTGGGCCAGGAGACCAGGTCGTTATCATGAGTAATGGCGGTTTTGAAAACATTCATCGCCGTCTCATTGAGGCGCTGCAGAACTAGAAATCGGGTATGTCCGAGAAATCACAAAGACCAACCAAAATCGCCAAGTACGAAATCAAGCGTCGCATCGGTCGGGGCTCGATGGGCGTTGTCTACGAGGCTTTTGATCCCTTCGTACAGCGCACCGTTGCGATCAAGGTTGCGCATTCGGCCAGTGATATGGATACCGCAACCAGGCAAAAACTGCGCGAAGGTTTTTTTGCCGAAGTCTATAGCGCCGGGCGCATGCACCATCCGTCGGTTATCAGTGTTTATGATGCCGGACAGGAGGATGATCTCAACTATATCGTGATGGAATTCGTCGACGGCGTGACGCTGCAGGAGTACGTCACCGGAGACAGGGCGCTGACCCCGAACCAGGTCGTCGATGTCATCTATCAATGCGCCAAGGGCCTCGATTACGTGCATCGCGAGGGCATCATCCATCGCGACCTGAAACCCGGCAACATCATGCTCAGTAATGATGGCCAGGTCAAAATAATGGATTTCAGTATTGCTCACGTCGATGTCGGTTTTGAAGGTCATGACACCGAGGTACAGGGATCGCCGATGTACATGCCGCCCGAGCAACTGTCCGAGGAAAAACGACTGGTGGCACAATCGGACATCTATTCACTGGGTGCCGTGATGTATGCGCTGTTAGCCAAGAAGGCCCCTTACAAGGCGGGCAGCCTCGAGTCCCTGATATACAAGATCAGTAACCTCGATCCCGAACCGGTCATGGAGATAAATCCAGAGATACCCCAACACATCGCTGATATTGTCGAGAAAGCGATGCAAAAAATTATCTACGATCGCTACGAAACAGCCTACCTGCTCGCCACCGACCTGAGCAATTCTTTCGGTCGCTTGCGCGGGGTTGGTGAGCGCATCGACATGCAGGAAAAATGGAAGACGCTGCGCTACCTCGCCTTTTTCAAGGATTTCAGTGATGATCAGATTACCGAGGTTGTGAATGCCAGTGAATGGACCGACTTCAAAAAAGGCGAGGTCATCGTGACCGAGGGAGAACAGGAAACGGCTTTTTTTATCATAGCCAAGGGTGGTGTCGAGGTGGTCAAGAATGACAAGGTCGTTGGCTTGATGAAACAGGGTGATTGTTTTGGTGAAATCGCTTTCCTGACACGACAGCCCCGCAATGCCACCATCGTTGCGCGCACCGATGTTTCACTGATGAGAGTGAGCGCATCGTTAATGGAACAGGCGTCCACCGAAACCCAGTTGCGCTATTACCGCATCTTCCTGGAAAATCTGATCGCGCGTCTTTCCCAGGCAACTGATAAACTGGTCGAGGCCGAAATCACGATTACCGACCCATGATCCCAAAAGTAGTCACTTTGGCGATGACCGGAGCATCCGGCGCTGAATATACCTTACGATTGTTTGAATGTTGCCTGCAAAAAAATATACAGGTGCAATTTATCACCTCGCAGCCAGGGCAGATCGTACTGGGCATGGAGACCGAATTGAAGCTGGGCGGGTCTCCGCAAAAAATGCAGCAAAAGCTCGCTGACTATTTCAACGCTGACCCCGAATTGATCACGGTTTACTCAAAAGACCAGTGGACGGCACCGCCAGCCAGCGGCTCCTCGGTTGCCGATGCGATGGTCGTCTGTCCATGCAGTATGGGCAGTCTTGCATCGATCGCGGTCGGCAGCAGCGAAAACCTGATCCATCGTGCAGCCGATGTCGCAATCAAGGAACGAAGGACATTGATCCTGGTGCCGCGCGAAACGCCTTTTTCCAGCATTCATCTCGAAAACATGCTTAAACTGTCTCGCCTCGGGGTCGTTATTTTGCCGCCCAACCCGGGCTTTTATCATGGTGTAAAATCCGTTGCCGAGCTGGTGGATTTTATTGTCGCTCGCATCCTCGACCAGCTCGGTATCGATAATGACCTGTCCCCCCGTTGGGGTAACTGAACCGGCAACAAAGCGATGAAGCAACATGGCTGAGATTCCTCTGTTCCCCCTGGCAACCGTCCTGTTGCCGGGTAACACGCTGGAACTCAAAATTTTTGAAACCCGTTACCTCGACATGATCGCAGGCTGCATGCGCGAGAATAATCCCTTCGGTGTGGTACTGATTCACAACGGGGACGAAACCGTTATCGATGCAGAAATCTATTCGGTTGGCACGACCGCGGTTATCAGCGACTGGGAAAACCGCGCCGACGGCCTGCTCGGAATTACCGCCCTGGGTGTAGAACGTTTCGAAATACTATCAACCCGTACTCAGCAGGATGGTCTGACAATGGCAGAAATTGCGATACTGGATGAAGACAGCATGCCTGAAATACCCGAGCAGTTTGCCTATATGCTCGAGCTGCTGAATCACGTCAGTGCGCACGAGAATCAGGTACGCGACGAAGACCAGGGCTTTTGTTCGATTCTTTACCAGCTGATTTACCTGCTACCGCTGGAAGCGGCGCTGAAACAGCGCCTGCTGGAAATTCCCGACTGCAATGACCGAGCGGTCATTCTGCACGCCGAGCTGATACGACTCGGTGTGATTCAATACATCAAGCCCGAATAGGCTTATTCACCGGCACCCGGTATCAATTCACGGCAAGCGGGCATAAACTACCCCGGTAACAGTTCCGTGTAGACCACTGCCATGAAAAAATTCCTAGTTGCAAGCTGTCTTTTTTTATTTAGCGCATTAACCACTGCCGCAGAACTCTCCGGTGTTTTCATCGATGACGAGATCCTGTCTGACAACGGTCAGACCCTGGTTCTCAACGGTGCGGGTTTGCGCGAAAAACTATGGGTTGATGTTTACGTGGGTTCGCTCTACTTGCCGAAAAAGTCTCAAGATGTTGCTGAAATCCTGTCCAGGCCGGGCCCCTGGCGGGTACAGCTTGATTTTGTCTACAAGGAAGTCGCGCGTGAGAAATTGCTCGAGGCATGGCGCGAAGGCTTCGAGAAAAATCAAAGCCCGGAAACCCTGAAACAGCTGCAGACGCAAATCGATCAATTCTACGCGTACTTCGACACCAGCGCGCTTAAAAAGGATCGGTACGTAATCGATTACATCCCGTCTCAGGGAATCCGGATCAGCAAAAACCAGCGGCAGCTGGGTTTGATACCGGGCGAGGATTTCAAAAACGCAGTGCTCGAAATCTGGCTTGGCAATTATCCCGCCGACAAGAAGCTGAAAAAGGGCATGCTCGGCCTTTAGGCTTCAAAGCTCGGCGAAGGTGGCCGCGGCCGCTTCCACGGTCTGTTCGATTTCCGCGGCCCCGTGCATCGCGCTGACGAAACCTGCTTCGTAAGCTGACGGGGCCAGGTAAACACCACGTTCCAGCATGCCATGAAAGAACTTTGTGAACCGATCAATATCGCAGTCACTCACCTGGCTAAATCGCGTGACCTGCGGCTGGTCGGTAAAAAACAGGCCAAACATCGCACCCGCCTGGTTGGCACACATGGCGATACCATTGGCGTCTGCAGCAGCCAGAATCCCGTTCACGAGTTGCTCGGTTCGCCGGGTCAGATCTTCGAAAAAATCGGGGCGGGAAATGATCTCGAGATTCTTTAGTCCAGCGGCCATCGCGACCGGGTTGCCCGACAGGGTGCCCGCCTGGTAAACGGGGCCCAACGGCGCTATCTGCTCCATGATTTCCTGTTTACCGCCAAACGCGCCGACCGGCATCCCGGCACCGATAACCTTACCCAGCGTGGTCAGGTCGGGAACGATATCGTAGCGCGCCTGCGCGCCCCCGAGCCCGACCCTGAAACCGGTCATGACCTCATCGAATATCAGCACGCTCGAAGATCGGTCACAACACTCGCGCAGCGTTTGCAGGAAGCCGTCGGTCGGCAGGACACAGTTCATATTGCCGGCAATGGGTTCGACAATAACGCAGGCGATTTCCCCGCCAATCTCGTTAAAAGCCTGCTCAACCTGTTCGCTATTGTTGTATTCGAGCGTGACCGTATGGTCTGCAAGTACCGCCGGAACACCGGGCGAACTCGGCACCCCGAGCGTCAGCGCACCCGAACCGGCCTTGATCAGCAGGGAGTCGGCATGGCCGTGGTAACAGCCCTCGAACTTGACGATCTTGTCACGTCCGGTAAAACCGCGTGCAAGTCGGATCGCACTCATTGTCGCTTCAGTACCGGAACAGGTCATGCGCACCAGGTCGATGCTCGGCATCAATTCACAAATGCGTTGCGCCAGCTGTACCTCGAGCGGTGACGGCGCACCAAAACTCAGTCCTTTCTGCACGGTCTCGGTAACCGCAGCAATGATTTCCGGGTGCGCATGTCCGCATATCATCGGACCCCAGGATCCGACATAGTCAATATAACGTCTGCCATCGACGTCAACCAGGTAAGCGCCCTCGGCGCGGTCTATGAATGGCGGCGTCCCCCCGACTGCGGCGAATGCGCGTACCGGTGAATTAACCCCCCCGGGGATAACTTTGACCGCCTGTTCAAACAGTTTTTCAGAGTTAGTCATGATTTTACGAATGCAACGAATGGGTTTTTACATCATACAATAAACTAGCTGGATCCATCCCGGATTTCAAAGCGACGCGCGGCAACCGCGATCAGCAACAGTACCGGAAGACCGAGAATCGCGGTAATCAGGAAGAAGTCAGGATAGCCGACCGCGTCGACGATAGATCCCGAGTAACCACCCAGCACCTTCGGAATCAGGGTCATCAGCGAGCTGAAGATCGCGAACTGCATCGCGGTAAAGGATACGTTGGTCAGGCTCGACAGAAACGCGACGAAAGCGGCGCTCGCGATTCCTGCCGACAGGTTATCGGCCGAAATGATGACGTAAAGCCAGAACATATCGTAGCCGATACTTGCCAGCAGCATGAACAGCAGGTTGGTCGCTGCTGACAGCACCGCCCCCAAAAACAATATGCGCATCACGCCATACCGCAGCGCGAGCAAACCCCCGACAAAGCCGCCGGCGATGGTCATCAACAGGCCGAAGGTTTTGACCACGCTGGCAATCTCGGTCTTGCTGAAACCGAGATCCTGGTAAAACACGTTGGATATAACCCCGAGCACAATATCCGAAATGCGGTAAACGCCGATCAGAGCGAGCAGTATCCAGGCCAGCGACCAGCCGTAGCGACTGAAGAAATCGCGGATCGGCATCAGGTAAGTCCGCTCTACCATCGAGTAACCAACGATGCCCGATTTGACCAGTACCAGGGCCAACAGCCACATGATCAACAGGGCCAGGGCCAGGCGCAGCGTTTCCACCAGGAAAGCCGCCAGGAAGGGATTGGCCAGCATTGCCCCGAGCGAAGCCTTGATACTGTCGGCGATATCTCCTGAAAAGAAGAACACGGTAACGAAGCCGCCGATCGCAACCACGAACATTAACAGGAAGCGCGCATAGTCATGGCCTGAATTCAGGACGCCAACACTCTCGGGCTGAGGCGGTTCATCGATAACCAGCGTTGTGATTACGCCAACCAGCATTGCAAGCGCCATCGCGCAGTAAGTCCATTGCCATGCGGGGTAATAGTAGGCACCACCACTGGTACCAAACCAGTCGGCTAAAAATAACGAACCCGCGCCCGCCACCAGCATACCAATTCGATAACCAGCGATGTAGGTTGCCGACATCATCGCCTGTAACTCGGCTTCGGCCGATTCAATGCGATAGGCATCGATAACGATATCCTGGGTTGCCGAGGAAAAGCCGAGAAAAACCGCGGCGAAAGCCATCAAGGTCAAACTTGACTGCTCGGCTGCCGGATCGATCGTGGCCATCGCGAGAATTGCGACAATAACCGCGAACTGCGCCAGCAACATCCAGGCGCGTCGTCGACCGAGTTTGCGAGTCAGGCCCGGCAACGGCAGCTGGTCAACCAGCGGCGCCCAGACGAACTTGAATGAATAACCGAGTGCGGCCCAGCTGAAATAAGTCACCGCGGCTCGCTCGGCCCCGGCCTCGCGCAGCCACAGACTCAATGACGAGAAAATCAGCAGCAGGGGAATACCGGCCGAAAAGCCGAGGAACAGCATCGTCACTACGCGCCGATGCAGGAATAAACCGAGCGGAGAAACGGCTTGCAGATCCTGCTGCTGCACTAGCCCAGGGGCTCCAGGTCATAGTCCATAATTAAAGGGGCATGATCGGAAAAGCGCTGCTCCTTGTAAATCCGTGCGCCTTGAATCGAGTCTTTCAGGCCCGGCGTGACGATCTGGTAGTCGATACGCCAGCCAACGTTCTTGTCCCAGGACTGGCCCCGGTTCGACCACCAGGTGTACTGCTGGTCGCGTTTATCCACGATACGAAACGCATCGACATAGCCGACGCGTTCAAATAAATCCGTCAGCCAGCCGCGCTCCTCGGGCAGAAATCCCGAGTTTTTCTGATTCGAACGCCAGTTTTTCAGATCAATATTCTGATGTGCAATATTCCAGTCGCCACAGATGATGAATTCACGTCGTTTGCGCCGCAAGGACTGCAGGTGCAGCAAGAAACTCTCGAGAAAGCGCCACTTCGATTCCTGGCGGTGATCACCCGAGGACCCCGATGGCGCGTAAAGCGATATCACCGAAAGGTTGCGGTAGCGATACTCGAGGTAGCGGCCCTCGTTATCGAACTCCGATTCACCGTAACCGCGGATCACCTGCAGCGGCGGCTGCCGGCTGTAAATGGCGGTACCGGCATAGCCTTTTTTAAGCGCGTCAAAGTAGCTGCAAAAATATTGACGGGGGTGAAACAGCGGCTGCTCCAGCTGGTCGGTTTGCGCCTTGGTTTCCTGAACGCAGATAAAGTCCGCGCGCTGGCGGGGTAGCCAGTCGAAAAACCCTTTGCGCGCCGCTGCCCGAATACCGTTGGTGTTTATTGAGATCACGCGCATCTTAAACTGCTACCATTATTCAATTCTGGCGATATGATACATGACTTAAGATATCCGACTAATAAGCATTCGCCCATGCACGCCTACCAATCCCGATTCGTCGAGTACTGCCTGCAGCGTGGTGCCCTGAAGTTTGGCGAATTCACGCTCAAATCAGGTCGCGTCAGCCCCTACTTTTTCAATGCCGGTATTTTCAACCAAGGTGCCGACCTCGCCGCTCTCGCCGAATTTTACGCGGACGCGATTGAGCACAGTAAAATCGACTTCGATCTGCTGTTTGGGCCCGCTTACAAGGGTATCCCGCTGGCCGCAATCACCGCGAGTGCGCTGTACCAGAAACATCAACGCGATGTCCCCTACGCGTTTAACCGCAAGGAAGCCAAGGACCACGGTGAAGGGGGTAATACGGTTGGCGCTGAAATCAGGGGTCGCGTGATGATTATCGACGATGTAATCACCGCCGGCACCGCAATCCGCGAGTCCATCGCATTAATTGAGTCGCTCGGGGCCGAGGTTTGCGCGGTCATGATCGCACTCGATCGCCAGGAAAAAGGCTCGGGCCAGCTTTCCGCAATCCAGGAACTGGAACAACAGGGCTTGCAGGTCATTTCAATCATAAAGCTTGACCATATTCTCGAGTACCTGCAAACCAGCGGTGACACCGGCCACCAGGCTTCAGTTGAGGCTTACCGGGACCGCTACGGCATCGATTGAACTCAGCCTGAACAATTTAGTCTATTTAGTCTGTTACGATAATTAAAACAGGTGCACCATGCTTAGAGTCCTTTTACTCAGCAGTCTGATTTCGTTTTCTGCTTACGCCGGCGATCCGATAGTAATCAGCAGCGGCGACAGGCAGACTGCCGTTGTCGAACTCTATACCTCGGAGGGGTGCAGTAGCTGTCCACCGGCAGATCGCTGGTTATCGCGTCTGATCGAGACACCGAAGGACGAGGTCGACGTGCTCGCGCTCGCGTTTCATGTCGACTACTGGGATTACCTGGGCTGGAAAGACCGGTTTTCCAGTGCCGAGTATACCCGTCGACAGCGCCAGCTCGGTGCCAACAACCTGCAGCGTACCATTTATACACCCGAGTTTTTTGTCAACGGTGTGGAGGCGCGTGGCAGCGGTAACATTCTCAAAAAAATTCAGCAATCCAACCGACAGCAGGCACCCCTCGAGCTGCAGCTGACGGTTTCCAGGGACAAGACCGACCTCGTACTCGAGCTTCATTCTGCCGAAGACCGAGACACAATCGGCCAAATCCATCACCGTTACCTGGTCTATGAAAACAACCTGTCGACCGATGTCAAGCGCGGGGAAAATTCAGGTGAAACCTTGCAACACCAGCAAGTGGTTCGCTACATGAGCCCGGCGCGTAATTTACAGCTGAATAACCACCATCGTATTGCAATAGAGCCAGACTGGAACCCGCGCAATATCGGTGTTGCGGTACTGGTCACTTCACCCGGAGACAGGCAATACCTGCAGGCACTGCATACGCCGGTGACCAGTTTAATGGGGCCGCAATAGTCTCTAAATTCATGAAAAAACTGCATTATTAAACTATTATGCCTATTACGACGTGAATGACCCCATGCGGTTAGGGACGAAACAACGTAGTGCGCGCAAAAAGCAGGAACCTACATTTTTACTTAACATTATTGCCAGTCATAATGCTGACACTGATGCTCTGTGCTGTCGCCAGGCAGGCAACGGCGGGTGCCCTGTATAAATGGATCGACGAAAACGGCCAGATTCGTTACAGCGATCGGCTGCCGCCTAGCCAGGTCAAAAAGAAACACCAGCAGCTGAATTCACAGGGTGTGATCCTGACAACCAAGGAAGCAGCCAAGAGCGACGAGCAGCTGGCAGCGGAGGCCGAAGCCGCGCGCAAGCTGGAGGAGGAAAACGCCAAACAGGCAAGGCTCAAGGAGGCGCAGGATAAAAAAGACCGGGTATTGCTGCTGACTTTCAGTTCCGAGGAGGAACTCGGCATCGCGCGTGACAATCGTCTCGATGTACTCGATTCGGTGATTCAGTTGATCAATAAAAGTATCGACGCCACCCAACGGCAACTTGATGAATTGCAGACGAATGCCGATGCAGTTTACCTCTCCAAGGGTAGAGAGGTCCCGGGTGGACTTGCGCAGAAAATCGAACACTTTACGCGCAAGCTTGAGAGCCGCAATGCCCAGTTGGCATCAAAAATGGCCGAGCAGGATAGAATAAATGAGCAGTACGAAAAGGACCTGGCTCGTTTTCGAGAACTCAAAACCGAGACCAACTAGACTCCACCTCCACTAGTTCTATTGCGCACCCTTTATCAGAGTGCCCACCCCGGAATCCGTCAGTAACTCCAGCAGCACCGAGTGTTTTACCCGCCCATCGATGATCTGACTGGTGCGCACGCCCGCCTTGACCGCATTCAGTGCACAGCGCACCTTCGGCAACATACCGCCATGAATGATACCGTTGGCGATCAGACTCTCCGTTTCCTCGGCGCTAAGACCCGTCAGTAACTTGCCCTCTGGATCCAGTACCCCGGGGGTATTAGTGAGCAACAATAATTTTTCGGCGCCTAGCACCTTGGCCAGTTCGCCAGCAACCAGATCGGCATTGATATTGTAAGAAGATCCGTCTGCACCGACACCGATGGGCGCGATCACCGGGATAAACTCATCGTAGTCCAGCATCGCTACCACGGCAGGATCAATCGTCTCGACCTCTCCGACCTGACCCAGATCGTTATCCTCTGCGTCACTTCCCGCCAGTTTCATTTTACGCGCCGTGATCATGCCGCCGTCCTTACCGGTCAGTCCGACAGCACGCCCACCGTGACCGTTGATCAAGGATACGATTTGCTTGTTCACCTGGCCGCCCAGAACCATTTCGACGACATCCATGGTTTCATTGTCGGTAACCCGCATACCCTCGATGAAGCGACTTTTCTTGCCTATCTGTTCAAGCAGCTTGCCAATTTGCGGGCCTCCACCGTGCACGATAACCGGATTGACACCGATCTGTTTCAGCAACACGATGTCCCTGGCGAAGCTGCTCTTCAGTGCCTCGTCAACCATCGCGTTGCCACCAAACTTTATCACCACCGTCTTCCGGTCCAGCGCCTGGATATAGGGCAAGGCCTCGATCAGAATATCCGCTACGCTGCTCTTGTCTACTGTCATGCTCGGCGTTTCCTGTTACGAACCGGCGCCAGTATAGCGCTCGGCAATTAAATCGATTAGCTGTTTTGCAACGCCAGATTTACTGCCGCGTTCGATGCTGCTGTGTCCATCCCGCCAGAAAACCTCGAGCTGGTTAAAATCGGTTTCGAATCCGCTATCATTATTTCCGACCCGGTTAGCGGCTATCATGTCGAGATTCTTGTGCTCGAGTTTGGCCAGTGCATACTTTTCGAGATCCTGCGTTTCGGCAGCAAAACCAACGCAAAACGGTCTGTTATCGAGCCCGCTGACCGCGGCCAGAATATCAACATTCAAGGTCAACTCTAGAGACATGGTTGCGGTTGATTTCTTGATCTTGTTTGCGGCGACCTGGTCGACACGGTAATCGGATACCGCGGCACAGCCGATGAAAATATCGGCCTGAGAGGCATGTTGCATCACCGCTTCGTACATTTGTTGTGCCGATTCCACCGCGACCAGTTCCGCACCGGTCGGCGCGTTCAATGATACCGGCCCGCTCACCAGCGTGACCTCAGCCCCTGCCTGCAGTGCCGCTTGCGCCAGCGCGTAGCCCATCTTGCCCGAACTGCGATTGCTGATGTAACGCACCGGATCGATCGCTTCCCGGGTAGGTCCGGCGGTCAGCAACAGCTTGACGCCCTGCAGCTTGCCCGGGGCAAACTGAAGCACCACGTTGTCGAGCAACTGCCCGGGTTCGAGCATTCGACCGGGACCCACATCACCACAGGCCTGCTCACCGGCAGCCGGCCCCCAGACCATAACTCCGCGCCCAGCGAGTTGATTTAAATTGTCCTGTGTCGCCGGGTTGGCGAACATTTGCTGGTTCATCGCGGGCGCCACCGCGACCGGGCGCTTGCTCGCGAGACATAATGTCAGCAGCAGGTTATCGGCATATCCTGCACACATCTTGCCGATAAAATCAGCCGAGGCCGGCGCCACCAGCAGCAGGTCACACCAGCGCGCGAGTTCGATATGATCCATGGCAGATTCTGCTTCGGCATCGAACAAATCGATATATACCCGGTGACCACTTAAGGCCTGGTAGGTCAATGGCTGCACGAATTCCTGTGCCGACGGCGTCATCACGACGCGCACCTCGGCGCCTGCCTTAACTAACAGGCGTACCAGTTCAGCAGACTTGTAAGCAGCAATACCGCCGGTGACTCCGAGCAGAATTTTCCTGTTGATGAGCGCTTGCATTTAATCTATTTTAGCGGCTAAGGACAGCAGGTAAAGGAATACCCATGACTATCTCTCTATGGCCCAGTGAAGAGCAGCCGCGCGAAAAACTGCTTAGCCGGGGCGCGCAAGCGCTCTCTGATGCCGAGCTTCTTGCAATATTGCTACGCACCGGCGTCGCGGGCAGCACCGCCGTAGACCTCGCACGTCGGCTGCTAGTCGATTTCGGTTCGCTACGCGGCATACTCGATGCCGATGCAGAAAGTTTGTGCAGTCACAAGGGGCTCGGCCCGGCCAAGTTCGTGCAGTTCCAGGCCGCGCTCGAAATCGCGCGGCGGCATTTATCGGAAGATCTCGCTCGCGGCGACTGCCTTACCAGTCCCGAACAAACCAGGAACTACCTGCGTGCGCGGTTGCGCGATTATAAATACGAGGTATTTGCCTGCCTCATGCTCGATAATCGCAACCGGGTCATTGCATTTCGGGAAATGTTCCGCGGTACCATAGACGGGGCTTCGGTGTATCCACGCGAGGTCATCAGGCAGGCCCTGGCCGATAACGCGGCGGCGGTAATACTCGCACATAACCATCCGTCCGGTGTCTGTGAACCGAGCCAGGCGGATATTCTAATAACCAGGCGTCTGCGGAAAGCGTTAGGGCTTGTCGATATTCGCGTGCTGGATCACGTTATTATCGGCGACGAGATTAGCTGCCTTTCTGAACAAGGTCTGGTTTGACCGCGGTTTCAAACCAGTCGGCAACCCGCCCGGCCTCGAGCGGGCGACTGATATAGTAACCCTGCACGTGATCGCAGTGCATCCTGCCTAGCAATTCGCACACCGCCAGCGTTTCGACACCTTCGGCAACTACTTTCAAATCCAGTGTATGAGCCAGTTCAATGGTAGCCTTGACGATAAGCTGGTCATCGGGATTACTGGCGATATCGCGCACGAAAGACTGATCAATTTTAAGCTTTTCGACAGGCAACTCCTTCAAGTAGGTCAGCGAAGCCTGCCCGGTACCAAAGTCGTCAATCGACAGCGACAGCCCCATCACGCCGAGATGCGAGAGTACTTCAACCACCTCTCCTGGATCCTGCATGATTTGCCCTTCGGTTATTTCGATTACGATTTGTTGGGGCGCGACCTGGTACTGGGTTAAGTAGGTTTCTATGCGCTCGGGCAGCCGCCGATCGTGCAGATCAATCATCGACAGGTTAATACCGACCGCCAGATCCTCCAGGCCGGATTCACTGATAAACCGACAGGTTGTTTCGATAATCCAGTTGGTCAGCGGTTTAATCAACTGATTCTGTTCGGCCAGGCGAATCGTCCGGTCGATGGATACATCATGTTTTTCAGGGTCCTTCCAGCGCAGCAGTGCTTCAAGGTAAACCGTTTCATAGTTCTCCAGGTCGACAACCGGCTGATACACCAGTTTCAACTCGTCGTTGTCCAGGGCACGACGGATTGCCTGTATCATCGTGAATCCGGAGGTGTCTATAACCTCGTCAGGATTGCGAAAAAACTGCATCGGCCAGTCGCTGTTTTCAGCGTCGACCAGGGCGCTGCTGGCATTCTGGTAAAGCGAGTCTGCGTCAACCGCATCGTCGGGATAAACCGCAATTCCGAAAAAAGCCCTCAATTCGAACTCACGCCCGTAGATCTGGTACTGGCGCACGATTGACAGGTAAATTTTCTCGACCAGGGTGTTCAACTGGTCGCGTTGTTGAATCTCGAGCAGTATCGCAAACAGGTTTCTCTCGAAACGTGCAACCTGATCGCTCTCGCGCAGGGATTCACGCAGCCCCTGGGTAACCTGTCGCAGCAACGCGTCGACAATATACTGCCCACGCTGCTGCGCAAAATCATCAAGTCCGGCGATACCGATCATGACCAGGGCATACCTGCGCCCGCTGCGTTTTCCCTCAAGTATTGACTGTGACAGGCGATCTTCAAAAATGACGCGGTTGTTGAGCCCGGTGACGGGGTCACGCTTGGCCATTTTTTGCATCACGTTGAAATCGTCAATCATCGCTTCGAGCCCGGGCCTGACCGTGCCTTGACGACCACTCGTACTCTCCTGCTGACTCTTTGCCGCCAGGTGCATCTTCTCGGCAAGTTC
>CALZHS010000010.1 GCA_945787265.1 uncultured Gammaproteobacteria bacterium
CAAGCTAAACTGCAGTGCGTCATCCCCGCGCAAGCGGGGATCTCTAAAATTATGGCCAAGTTGCCAGATTCCGATACGTCGGACCGCCGCTTGCGCGGGAATGACTTGTAAACGGGTAATAGATTTGGGGTGAAACTCGTACTAACGGTTTCAGCGGGTGCCGAAGACGACGATGGTCTTGCCGTGCGCCGAAATCAGGCCGTCTTCCTCGAGCGTCTTCATGACCCGTCCCGCCATTTCGCGTGAGCAACCGACTATCTTGGCGATTTCCTGGCGCGTGATCTTGATTTGCATGCCATCCGGATGGGTAATGGCATCGGGCTCGCGTGCCAGGTCAAGCAGGGTGCGCGCGACGCGACCGGTAACATCCATAAAGGCGAGATTGCTAACCTTGCGACTGGTATTGCGCAATCGGCTGGCCAGTTGTGAGGACAGTTGAAACAGGATTTCGGGCGTGTCCTTGGCCAGCTGCATGAACTGGTTGTAATGAATTTCGGCGACTTCGCAAGCGGTGCGCGTGATAACCCAGGCGCTGCGTCTGGTGTCCTCTATGAACAAACCCATTTCGCCGAAAAAATCGCCCGGATTCAGGTAGGCGAGCACAATTTCATTACAGTCCTCGTCCTCGATGACTACGCTCACGGAACCCTCGATGATATAGTACAGCGTCTCGGATTCATCTCCGGCATGGATGATCGTGCTACGCGCCGCGTACTTCTTGGTGTGACAATGGTGCAGGAAATTGTCGAGGGCGGCATTTTGCCGGGGGATTACTTTTGTGATCGGGTTAACTGACATGATTATTATTTTCTGGTCTGCGCATGAGCGTAAAGATAGCACAAAAAGAGCAATTCAACAGCAATAGGAATTAACTATGAAGTGCCGAATCAAGTGGCTGGACCACATGTCTTTTGTAGGTGAATCGGGCAGCGGTCACTCGGTGGTGATGGACGGCGCGCCGGAGGCCGGTGGGCGCAATCTCGGTGTGCGACCCCTGGAAATGATGCTGCTCGGGCTCGGTGGCTGTACCTCGTTTGACGTGGTTTCAATTTTACAAAAGTCGCGTCAGCAACTGGTCGACTGCGAGGTCGAAATCGAAGCCGAGCGCGCTGACACGATTCCCAAGGTGTTCACCAAAATCCATCTCCACTTTATCGTCGCCGGTCGTGATCTCGATCCAACCAAAGTTGCAAAGGCAGTGACTTTATCCGCTGACAAGTACTGTTCAGCCTCGCGCATGCTTGAAAAAACCGCCGCAATCACCCACGACTTCGAAATCCTCAACCCTGACTAGTATCAAATTACTGTTGTCCTGATCCAGGGCACGATATCCACCAAAGTTACTGTGCAGACACGTCCGCAAAAGGCGCTCCCAACCGGCGCTGTAACAAATTGGAAGTTAAATGCGGTAGGCGGTAACGGTCATGATTTTGGCGACCAGGGTCATCGCGGTTTTGACCGGTCGCGGCAATTCAGCAGCGCCGGCCTCGGCAGCGTTCTCGGCGTGCCGCAGCTCGTCTTCGCGCATCGCCTCGATGATCGAGCGACTGCGCTGGTCCTGTTCGGGCAGCCGCTCCAGGTGCCGGTCGAGGTGCGAGCAGACCTGGTGTTCTGTTTCCTTGACGAAGCCGAGGCTCCACTTGTCACCTGCCGCGCCCGCGAGCGCACCGATCGTGAATGAACCCCAGTACCAGACCCCGTCGAGCAGGCTACGTCGCTCACCGAGTTCCGACAGGCGCCGCTGGCACCAGTTGAGATGCTCGTTTTCTTCCTCGGCAGCCTGTTTCATCGCCTGGCTGAGCGCCTGCTCGCGGGCGCTGAATGCCTGTCCACGGTAAAGCCCCTGCGCGGCAACTTCGCCGGCATTATTAACCCGCATCAAGCCGGCGACATGCGCCTTTTCCCCGGGGGATAGCTCACCTTGCTCCGCATCATTGGCCGGGTAACCACGCCGCGCCGCGCCGGGCTGCAGGTGACTGGTGCTGAGGCCGTGCTGGAGTTCCTCCAGCAGGCGATCGGTAAAGCTCAAATTACGCATGTCAGGTCCGTAATACCGGGTTAAAAATTGGTGAAATGAGCGCTTATTATCAACGAAATCAGGATATTAATCCAAGACGCCAAATATCCACTGAAATCAAGGGTATTGCATCTTGTCAAGCGAGGTTTAATTGGTTAGTATTCGCGCCCTTTGTGAAAGAAGTCAGCGGCTTAACGGCAACTTATCAGGATTTAATATGAAAACCTTCAGCGCAAAACCCGATTCGGTAAAACGCGATTGGTACGTAATCGATGCCAGTGACAAGGTATTGGGTCGGCTGTCGACTGAAATCGCGCGTCGTTTGCGTGGCAAGCACAAGCCTGAATACACGCCGCATGTCGATACCGGCGATTATATTATCGTCATCAATGCGGAAAAGGTACGGGTTACCGGCAACAAGGAAACCGACAAGATGTACCACCATCACACCGGTTACATCGGTAGTTTGAAAACGACCAACCTGGCGAAGTTGCGCAAGGAGCATCCGGAAAGAATCATCCAGCATTCGGTCAAGGGCATGTTACCCAAGAACGCCCTGGGTCGGGCAATGTACAAGAAGCTGAAGGTATACGCGGGTGATGCGCATCAGCATGCCGCTCAGCAACCCCAGCCTCTCGAAATCTAACAGGTCAAATTATGGCAGTAGAACAATACTACGGTACCGGTCGTCGCAAGAGTTCATCGGCACGGGTTTACCTGAAGTCCGGTAAAGGCGCGATCACGATTAATAACAGAACCATCGACGAGTACTTTGGCCGCGAAACCTCGCGCATGGTGGTGCGCCAGCCGTTGCAAAGTGTTGATTTGGTAGATAAATTCGACATCAACGTCAATGTTTCGGGTGGTGGCCCCAGTGGCCAGGCCGGCGCGATTCGCCTCGGTATTACACGTGCGTTGCTGCAATATGACGAAAGCTTTCGTGAAACACTGCGCAAGGAAGGTTTTGTGACTCGCGATGCACGCGAAGTCGAACGCAAGAAGGTCGGTTTGCGCAAAGCCCGACGCGGCGTTCAGTTTTCAAAGCGTTAAACAACAGGCTGCATGCAGAAAAGCCCGCAGTTGCGGGCTTTTTTATGTCTGTATGGAACTGATTCCGTCCTCGGTTCCAAGAATGAGTACGTCGGCCGGACGATGCGCGAACAGGCCGACACAGACCACACCGGTAATCTGGTTGATCCGGGTTTCCATGTCGACCGGGTCGTTGATCCGCAGCCCATGGACATCGAGAATCTGGTTGCCATTATCGGTAGTAAATCCCTCCCGCAACCGTGGCTCGCCGCCGAGCGCCTGCAGCGCTCCGGAGACCAGTCCGCGCGCCATTGGGATGACTTCCACCGGCAGTGGAAATGTCCCCAGCGTTTCCACCAGCTTGCTGTCGTCGGCGATACAGACGAACACCGCGCTGGCCGCCGCAACAATTTTCTCACGCGTCAAGGCCCCACCTCCGCCCTTGATCAGCTGCAGCTGGTGATTGGACTCGTCGGCACCGTCGACATAAAGATCGAGTCCGCCGGCCTCGTTCAGATCGATAACCGCGATTCCATGGCCGCGCAAACGCTCGCTGGAAGCCTCGGAACTGGAAACCGCGGCGGTGATCTTGCCGGCCATTTTGTCAGCCAGCAAGTCGATGAAATAATTGACAGTCGAGCCCGTACCGACGCCGATTGTCGAGCCGGGTTTGACGTAATCGATAGCGGCCTCTGCGGCATTACGTTTTTTATCGTCGGGCGTCATGGATTTACCTGTTGCTTCGGGTGCAATCAATTATGATAATCACTTGCAGTCCGCGCAAGCCATTGCGCGGTTTTGGCAGTAAATAACAGACATAAACGATAACCGGGCTATGCGAAAGGAAAAATTTCTAGAAAAAGTGCTTACCGCGAGAGTATACGACGTCGCTCGCGAAACGCCGCTGGATTTCATGCCGCGAATTTCGAAGCGCTACGATAACCAGGTATTTATCAAGCGCGAGGATTTGCAGCCGGTATTCTCATTCAAATGTCGCGGTGCCTTTAACAAGATTTACCAGGAACTGCAGGCAAATCCCGGTTTAAAGGGTGTTATTACCGCATCCGCCGGTAATCACGCGCAGGGCGTGGCTCTGGCCGCCCGCAAGCTTCACCTCAAGGCAACGATCGTGATGCCCACCACGACGCCTGATATCAAGGTTACGGCGGTCAGGTCATACGGCGCGAAGGCGGTGCTGTACGGTGAGAATTTTGATGCCGCCAAGGATTACTCGTTGAAGCTTGCGAAGAAGGAACGCCTGGCGTTTATTCATCCGTTCGATGACTTTGACGTTATGGCAGGCCAGGGCACCATTGCTCATGAAATTATCCGTCAGCATCCCGACAAGATAGATGCGATATTCGTTGCGGTCGGCGGTGGCGGCTTGATTGGAGGGATTGCCGGTTTCATCAAGGCAGTAAAGCCGGAAACCCGAATAATCGGGGTGGAACCGGACGATGCGGCCTGTTTTTACAAAGCGCGTAAAGCGGGGCGGCGCGTCAGTTTGAAGGAGGTCGGGATTTTCGCCGACGGTGTCGCGGTGAAGCAGGTTGGCAAGAACAACTGGTCGATGATCAGGGACCTCGTCGATGACGTGATCCTGGTTTCTACGGACCAGATTTGTGCAGCGATCAAGGACACTTACGAAGACACGCGCGCAATCTGCGAACCGGCGGGTGCATTATCGCTCGCCGGACTGAAAAAATACGTCGAAATCCACGGTATCAGGCAGCAAACGCTGGTTGCGATTAACTGCGGTGCAAACATGAACTTCGATCGCCTGCGACACGTGTCGGAACGTGCCGAACTTGGCGAAGACCGCGAAGCCTTGCTCGCGGTGGAAATCCCGGAGCGTCCGGGAAGTTTCAAGAGGCTATGCCAGTTAATCGGTCATCGCTCGATTACCGAGTTCAACTATCGCTACGCGGACGATAAGACGGCGCGGGTTTTTGCAGGGATCCAGCTTACCCACGGGATTGATGAAAAGAACAAGCTTATCGAAAAACTCGGTGCCAAGGGTTACAAGGTTGTTGATATGACCGACAACGAGGTCGCCAAGCTACATACCCGCTACATGATCGGGGGGCATCCCGGTAGCAGTGTTACAACCGAGCTGCTCTATCGTTTCCAGTTTCCGGAAAAACCGGGCGCCTTATTAGATTTTTTAATGAAGGTGGGCAATCGTTGGAACATCAGCCTGTTTCATTATCGCAATCACGGTTCAAATTTCGGCCGCATCCTGATGGGATTCCAGGTCGGCAAGGATGATACACGGGCCTTTAATGCATTTCTGAAGAGCCTCAGGATACCCTACTGGAACGAAACCGAAAACGAGGCCTACCAGTTATTCCTGAAGTAATGATTGGCGTTGGGGGTGTCCGGGAGCATGGCTCCAGAAGGCATAAACCAACGCAGGTGAGGGTTGGTATGAGGATACCAACCACGGTGTCGTCGCAAATCTATCAACCTTGAACCAAAGGTCCAGGTGGGGAGATTGGTAACCCATTAGGCTTCCTGACTCGTCAGGCATGCACATCAGTGAAGTCCCCGAGATTGATAAATAGGCTCAAGGATTATGATGGATGCTAACGATCACCGTAGTCGGTATAGAACTAACTATGGCTCTATTTCAGCGAAAAGTAAAATTTAAAATACTAATAGGAACTAAATCTCTAATTGACGCGCCTGTTCGAGCACACGAGAGATTTTATTTTCGAGGTCTTTCAGACGGGGTGGTAGATCCTGCCCCAGTTCCTTGTCCACGTTGCTGGTCCTGAGCAGGTCGTTGGCCATGTTGAGCGCGGTGATGACCGCTATCCGCTCGGAGCCCAGGATATTACCGCTGTCACGGATTTCGCGCATTTTATTGTCGAGAAACTTGGCGGACTCAAGTAGCGCTGATTGTTCACCCGGTGGGCAGGCGACCTTGTAATCCTTGTCCAGGATGGAAATGTTGATTGGCTGAGCGTCCGTCATGAGCCGAGCTCGAGTGATCGCAAGCGGGAAATCATCGCCTCCACCCGGCTACGCGCCATCTCGGTTTTTTCGATCAGCTGCGAACGTTCGGTCGCCAGCTTGTCTTTTTGCTGCCGCAGGCTGGTATTTTCATTCTTTAGTAATCCCACGGTGTCAATGAGCTCGTCGATACGCTGCTCGAGCTGGCGGAGGTCGTCTTCTGTATAAACGTTTTTATCTGAGTCCATAGTGCAATCATCGGGCCTTATGTGGCGCAGGTCAACATGCAGATGTTTTTGCAGCTGATTTCGGATGCTAGAATGCAAAAATTATACGAATCTGTAGGCATTCTACAATGCTCGATTTCGATCTGGTGCAATCCGCGCTGGAACGCCTGGGCGCAACTACCGATGCGGCCGAAACACACGGAACCCTGTGCGCGCTGTTGATTGACAATGCGCCCTGTGCGACCTGGCTTGGGCATACCCTGGATGACCTGCCCGATCGAGGGAATGTGTTGGCAGCCGAACAGCTCGACCTGCTCGAGCAACTGTACGAGCAGACCCGGGCCCAGTTAAACGACGAGGAGTTAAACTTTGAGCTGCTGCTGCCGGATGAAACAGACGATTTGAATTTACGCCTGCTGGGTCTGTCGGCATGGTGCCAGGGATTTCTTTACGGATTTGGTGTCTTCAAGTCCGGTGTCGAAACTGCTCTGGACGATGAATCACGCGAGTGTTTGTCAGACTTGCTTGAAATTAGTAAGCTCAGTCACGAAGAAGAGGCCAGCGAAGAGGCCGAGCTTCAGTATGCCGAGATTGTCGAGCACGTGCGAATCGCGACCTTGATGCTGAACGAGTCGCTAAACCCGCTCAAAGCCTCGTCAACCGTACACTGACTAAAGTTATCGTCATCCCCGCGCAAGCGAGGATGACAAACAAACGTAATTAAGAACACCGGGGATTACATTTAAACTTAATTTTAAGAGCACCTGATGAAACCAACCGAGTTTAAACGCCGTCGCAGCCAGCTCATGAAGATGATGGGTAAGAACACGATCGCGATTCTGCCTTCGGCTTCCGAAATCATCCGTAATCGTGATGCCCATTTTCCGTTCCGACAGGATAGTGATTTTCTCTACCTGACCGGGTTTAACGAGCCCGACGCGGTGATGGTCCTGATGCCAGGCCGCAAGCATGGCGAGTACATCCTGTTTTGTCGAGAAAGAGATCCTGAGCAGGAGACCTGGAACGGCCGCCGCGCGGGTCAGGAAGGCGCTATCGAAATTTACGGCGCGGATGATTCGTTTCCAATCGACGATATCGATGACATTCTGCCGGGCCTGCTGGAGGGCACCGACAGTATCTATAACGTCATGGGTCGGTACCCGGATTTCGACAAGCGCCTGATTGGCTGGGTTAACCATATCAAGGAGCAGTCGCGCGCGGGGCTGCACGTGCCTTCCGAGTTTGTCGCTCTTGATTACATTCTGCACGACATGCGGCTTTACAAGAGCCGTGAAGAGTTGCGCCTGATGCGCAAGGCGGCTGCAATCAACGTGCGTGCACACCAGCGTGCTATGAAACTGTGTGCGCCGGGCAAGTACGAGTACCAACTGGCGGCCGAGTTCGATCACGAGTATCGCAGCAATAACGCCAATCATGCCTACTCGGCAATTGTTGGTGGCGGCGCCAATGGCTGTATCCTGCACTACACCGATAATACCGACGAGTTAAACGATGGTGATCTGCTGTTGATCGACGCAGGCTGCGAAGTCGAAGGTTATGCATCTGACATCACCCGCACGTTTCCAGTTAACGGAAAATATACCGGGGCCCAGCGCGAGGTTTACGATATCGTGCTTGCCGCCCACCAGGCGGCGGTCAAAAAAGTCAAACCGGGTAATCACTGGAACGATCCGCATAACGCGGCGGTGCGCGTTATTACGCGCGGACTGGTGGAGCTGAAGCTGCTCAAGGGCAACGTCAACAAGCTCATCAAGGAGCGGGCCTATCGCAAATTCTACATGCACCGCACTGGTCACTGGCTTGGGCTCGACGTCCACGACGTCGGTGACTACAAGGTCGGGGATCAATGGCGACTGCTGGAACCGGGCATGGTCATGACGATAGAACCCGGCATTTATATCCCGGCACACAGTCGAGGCGTGCACCGTAAGTGGTGGGACATCGGAATTCGAATCGAGGACGATGTGCTGGTCACGCGCCAGGGATGTGAAATCCTGACCGATGCCCTACCGCGTAAGCCGGTAGAGATCGAAGCCCTGATGGCAGGCTGAATGCGTGATATCGCGATAATCGGCGGCGGCCTGGTCGGCCTGTGTGCTGCACTGGTCCTGCAACATCCGGGACGGCGTGTATCGATCCTCGAAGCGGGTAACCTCGAACAAGCGCGTTCTGACGGATTGAATGCCCGCTCGATCGCACTCGCTGCCAGCAGCGTGCAGGTATTAAGGGCGCTCGGCATCTGGTCACAGGTCAAAGCACAGGCGGCGCCGATCCGGCACATTCATGTATCGTCACGCGGTCGCTGGGGTGTCACCAGGCTGCGGGCTGAAGACTATCGGCTCGACGCACTGGGTTATGTCATTGAAAGCCAGGCGCTCGGCCGTTGCCTGCTCGACGCGGTTGAAGACCAGGACAATATTAAACTCGAACAAAACGCCGAGTTCGAATCGATCGACCAGGGTGCCACGGTGACCATCGGCTACCGTAAAAATAAACGCAAGCAAACACTGCAGGCGAGGCTTGCGCTGATTGCTGATGGTGCCCATTCCCCAGCCCGAACGGCGCTCGGCATTGGGTATGAAAGCATCGATTACGGGCAGGCGGTCGTGATCAGCAACGTTGAGGTCAGTAAACCGAAATTTGACACCGCCTATGAGCGTTTTACCCCGCAGGGACCACTGGCAATGCTGCCGCTGGGAGGCAAGCGTTATGCCTGTGTGTGGACGCTTGCGCCGCAACAGGCAAATCTCGTTTGTAACCAGGATGACGCTGAATTCAGCGCAGCCCTGCAGGATTGTTTCGGATTTCGCCTGGGATTGATCGAGCGTGCCGGTGAGCGCTTCTCGATTCCGATTCAGCGCACTCGCGCCGCAGCGCTGCATTCAGGTCGTTGCCTGTTAATCGGCAACGCCGCGAATGCCTTGCACCCGGTTGCCGGGCAAAGTTTTAACCTGTCGTTACGAGATATCGCATGCCTTCACGAGCTGCTTTGTGAACAACCCCTGGCAGGCCTTGACGATGAACTCAGCCAGCTGGTAACTGACTATGTAAAGCTGCGGGACAACGAGCAACGTCGGATCATTCGCTACGGCGATGGCCTGGTCACGATGTTTTCGAACCAATTACCGCTGCTGGATCTGGTGCGTGCCGCGGGCCTCGGCCTGCTGGATCTGGTGCCGCCGCTGAAAAGCCAGGTTGCGTTAACCGGTATGGGCATGACCTTCGGCGGCAATCGCCTGCTGCGAGGACACTTGTGAGCGCCGGCGCTTACGATGTCGTTATCGTCGGCGCCGGAATGGTCGGTGCCTGCGCCGCGTTTGCACTGGCAGGCAGGGGATACCGGGTCGCGATAGTCGAGGCAGCGCGACCGGGTGAAAGCGATGATCTAAGCGGAGCGCACTATGATTTGCGCGTGTCGGCGATTAGTCCACGTTCACGTGATATCCTGGAGCAGCTTGGAATCTGGCAGCAGCTCGATGACCAGCGGGTTTGCTATTACGAGCAAATGGTTATCTGGCACCAGCACGGCGACTCCAGCATTGCTTTTGATGCAGTCGATCTGGCGCGCGACAATCTTGGTGCAATCGTTGAAAATCGGCAGCTTCAACACGTGCTCCGCCGGGCCTGCGAGCGTGAGACGCGGATCGAATGGTTCATGCCGGACAGCATCGAAGCGTTGCTTGAAAATAATGCCCAGGGCGTTGAGATGCGCCTGGGCTCCGGGCGTTGTCTAACGGCCGGGCTGTTGCTGGCCGCCGACGGCCGCAACTCACCGACGCGCAACCTTGCCGGTATCATCGCGCGGGCCGGACAATACCGGCAAACCGCATTTGTTGCTAATGTCGATACCGAATATCCGCATCGCTTCACCGCCTGGCAGCGCTTCCTGAGCACCGGCCCGCTGGCTTTTTTACCACTGGCGAACGGTCAGTGCGCGGTGGTCTGGTCCTGCGACGATGATCTTGCCAGCCAACTCGTGGGCTTCAATGACGATGAATTTTGCGATGCCCTGGGCGAGGCATTCGAGTTCAAACTTGGGCGGGTAAAAGCCAGCAGCCGCCGCCTGAGTTTTCCGCTTGGCTGGCATCACTGCGAGCACTGGCTCAAAGGCAGCGTATTGCTGATCGGTGATGCCGCCCATAGCGTGCATCCGCTCGCCGGCCAGGGGGTAAACCTCGGTTTCAGCGACGTCGAGACCCTGGCGCGATTGATCGGGGAGCGTGGCGAGAGCATTTCACAAAAAAAGCTGCGCCGTTACGAACGTCAGCGCAAAAGCGAAACCTGGCTCGCGGGCTCGAGCTTCGGTGCACTTAAATGGATTTACGGACTGGATCAGAAAGGAGTTACCGCCATTCGTGACCTGGGCATGCGCGTTGTCGATGAAACACCATGGTTCAAGCGCGCGATTATGGAAAAAGCGATTCAGAACATTACCTGAGCGGGCAAACCGGTGTGTAAATAACGCTTTAATTAGACACGGACAGGCTCTATCCTCTAAGTTCAGCGCTTCACGTGGCAGCCAATTTGGGAGGTAATTCAATGGGAAATAAAACTCCACTCTACCAGTGTCACCTCGATGCGGGTGCCAAAATCGTCGATTTCGCGGGCTGGGACATGCCCATCAATTACGGTTCACAAATCTCGGAACATGAAGCAGTGCGCCGCGATGCCGGGATGTTCGATGTCTCGCATATGACCGTCGTCGATGTCAGCGGTGCTGATGCCAAAACCTACTTGCGACACCTGCTCGCGAATGACGTTGCGCGGCTGACTTTGACGGGCAAGGCGCTCTATAGCTGTATGCTGAACGAACAGGGTGGCGTGATCGATGACCTGATTGTTTATTACCTGCGCGACAATTTTTACCGCGTGGTGATCAATTCAGCGACGCGCGAAAAAGACCTCGCATGGCTCGAGCTGCAAGGAGAATCCTATACCGATCTCAATATCAAATTCCGCGGCGATGTAGCGATGCTGGCGGTTCAGGGACCCGGCGCCAGGGCAAAGGCCACGCAGCTGTTTGCCGAGTACCAGCAGGCGCCGCTGCAGCAACTGGCGCGTTTCCAGGGGGTGGAATTTGACGACTGCTTCGTTGCACGTACCGGCTATACCGGGGAAGACGGTTTTGAGATCATGATGTTGAGTGAACAGATTGCCGATCTCTGGAATCATCTGCTGGAGACGGGCATTGCGCCTTGCGGGCTGGGCGCACGCGATACCCTGCGCCTGGAGGCGGGCATGAATTTATACGGAACCGACATGGATGAAAACACAAGCCCGCTGGTATCAGGCCTGGGCTGGACCGTGGCGATGTCGGAGCCGCGCGATTTTATCGGCAGGCAGGCGCTCGAGGCGGAACTGTCGGCGGGTGTTCAGCAAAGCTTCGTCGGTCTGTTACTATTGGACAAGGGCGTTTTGCGGAATCATTTGAAGGTGTTGACCGCGCAAGGTGAGGGCGAGATTACTTCGGGTAGTTATTCACCAACACTGCAGCAATCCATCGCAATGGCGAGGCTGCCGGTTGGCGCAAGCGGACAGGTGGAAGTCGAAGTTCGCAACCGCTTGCTGAAAGCCGAGATTGTTAAACTTCCCTTTGTGCGCGAGGGGAAATCCATGTTAACCAAAGGGGGGTAATAATAAATGAGTGAAGTGCCAGTTGAATTAAAGTTTTTATCTTCGCATGAGTGGGTGCTGGTGGAAGACAATGTCGCAACTGTAGGCGTGTCTGATCATGCCCAGGAACTGCTGGGTGATCTTGTCTATGTTGAATTACCCGAGCAGGGTAGCTCGATTGCGGCGGGCGACTCGGTCGGCGTTATCGAATCGGTCAAGGCAGCTTCTGACATCTATGCGCCGATATCCGGAGAAGTCATCGAGGTTAACGATGTGCTTGATGGGGCACCGGAGAAAATCAATAACGATCCCTACGGCGACGGCTGGATGTACAAGGTCGCATTGGAAGACCCGGAAGAAGTCGAATCTTTACTCGATGCAGAAGCCTACACCGATGTCATAGCTGACGAAGAATAGCCTTTCAGGATTTACCATGAGCTTTGCCGCACGATATCTTCTGTGCCGGCATCTAATCCTCTGGCTCAGGAGACAACATGGCCGATAGCGGCAGCAAGGGGCTTACGCGAATTATAAAAGCAACGGGTTACTCGTGGCAGGGCTTGCGTGCGGCGTATCGTCACGAGGCCGCGTTCCGCCAGGAAATCTGGCTCTGTATCGTTATGATTCCGTTAGGGCTTTTTCTCGGTGATAACGGCACTGAGAAGGCGCTACTGGTATCGAGCGTACTGCTGCTGCCGCTGGTTGAAATCCTGAATTCCGCGGTCGAAGCAGTCGTCGATCGTTTCGGTGACGAGCAGCATGAACTCTCCGGACGTGCCAAGGACATGGGCTCCGCCGCGGTGGCGCTGGCCATAATTTTGATGGCTGTCGTCTGGTTGCTGGTTTTATTCGTCGAGTGACTGTAGCAACGCGTCAAGCTCATGCAGGGGTTGACGACAAACAAAGCCCTCACAAATCCATGCGCTAACCGGCCGGTCGCTGGTTTTTTGTGCGATCTCTGCAGGCAAATCCTGCGCAGCGTTCGGAATGAAATAAGCGGATTGATCGGGTTTCAATCGCGGTAATATTTCCTCACGCCACTGTGCCAACGGCACGGTTTCGCCGCGCAGGATAATCTGGAAAGGGGGACTGTTAAGCGCCTCGAGTAACGCGCAAAAACTGGCGGCGTGGAAAGGCGTCTGGTTCACATTGTCAGCCACTGATTGCAGTGCTTTTTCCGCGCTTCGGGTATAGGCCTGCTGCCCGATTAGCAGGCCCAGTCGATGCAGGGCAAGTGCGGCGACGGCATTGCCGCTGGGCATCGCCTCGTCCTGCCAGGACTTGGGACGCTGGATGAGTTTTTCATGATCTGCCGCGGTGAAGAAAAATCCCCCGTGGTCAGGATCGGCGAATCGATCGAGCAGTTGATCGGCGAGCTGCACCGCGAAAGCGAGGTCCTCATCGTTCCACCGGTACTGCAGGCAGTCAAGGATCGCCTGCAGCAGATGGGCGTAATCGTCCAGATAGGCCGGTAACTGTTTGCCGGCATTTTTGCTGAGCGCGAGCAATCGATCTTCGTGCCAGCATTCATTCTTCAGCGCCTGCAGGCAGCGTTGCGCAAGGTCGTGATAGTCCGGGCGCATGAAAATCCGGGCCGCGTTCGCGAGCCCGCGTATCACCAAAGCGTTCCAGCTGGTCAATATCTTGTCATCGAGTCCGGGGCGGATACGGGTTGCGCGTTCCGTGAGCAGGAGCTGGCATACTTCATCCTTTTGGGATCGGTACTGCGCTGCTTCAAGCCTGAATTCGTCGAGTAGCTCTGCTTCGCTGCAGTAGGCGTGCAGATGCCATTTACCTTCGAAATTGGCAGCCTGGTCGAGCCCGTACTGCCGCGCAAACGCCGGGTAGAATTTGCTGTCGATGATTTGCTTCACCTGTGCGGGCGTCCACAGGTAGAATTTGCCTTCGATGCCTTCGGAATCTGCGTCCAGCGCCGCGTAAAATGTACCCGAGTCGGTAACCATTTCGCGCTCAAGCCAGTTGACGATGCCGTCGACGGCATCTGCAAACAGGCGATTCCCGGTTAATCGCCAGGCTTTCGCAAATACCTCCAGTAGCTGACCGTTGTCATACAGCATTTTTTCAAAATGCGGAATCATCCATTTTTCATCTACCGAGTAACGGAAGAAGCCACCCCCGACGTGATCCTGGATGCCGCCGCGCGCGATTTGCTGCAGGCTGAAGTCGATTGCGCGGTAGACAGGATCATCGGATGATTTATGAAATGCCCGACCCAGCGCCTGCAGCAGAATGGCGGGCTGGGGAAATTTGGGGGCCTGTCCAAAACCGCCAAACTCGGCATCGTGGACCTTGATCAACTGGCTATCGAAAGTATCCAGCGCGCTGATCCCTGCGTCCTGCAGGTTCTGATTTTCACGCATTTCGATATCGATCAGGGCCTGCTGGATCGCTTCACCCTGTTGCCTGATCTTGTCAGGCTCCTGCTGGTATATCGCGGCAATGCGCTGGAGTAAATCGCTGAACGCAAGCATGCCGTATTTCGGTTGCTTCGGGAAATAGGTGCCGCCAAAGAACGGCACGCAATCCTGCGGTGATAAAAACATGGTCAGCGGCCAGCCACCGGGGCGCTGTGCGATTAAATGATGTGCGGTTTGATAGATTCGGTCGATATCCGGTCGCTCCTCGCGATCTACCTTGATGTTGATGAAGTGCTGGTTCATCAGCGCCGCGGTCGCCTCGTCTTCGAACGATTCGTGCGCCATGACATGACACCAGTGACAGGCTGAATAACCGATGGACAGCAGGATGGGTTTGTTCTGTTCGCGGGCCAGATCTAGCGCCTGCTGCGACCAGGGTAACCAATTCACCGGGTTATCGGCATGCTGGCGCAGGTAGGGACTGGACTCGCTGGCTAGGGCATTGGACATGTTTGTGCCATCCGCATTGTTTCCATGCGATAATAACACCCTGATCAGGCATACTCATGAGTTTGAATCAGAAAATTCCGCAATGATTGCTTTCCCGTCGATCGATCCCGTCGCGATTTCCCTGGGCCCCGTCAAGATTCACTGGTACGGGCTCATGTACCTGCTCGCATTTGGCAGCGCCTGGTGGCTCGGCAAGTATCGCGCCCGGCAGGGAAATTCACTGGTTAAACCCGAACAAATCGATGACCTCATTTTTTATGGTGCGCTCGGAGCGGTGCTGGGCGGACGCATTGGCTCGGTTATTTTCTACAACTTCGATAGCTTCTTACAAAACCCGCTGTATCTATTCAAGATCTGGGAAGGCGGTATGTCTTTTCATGGCGGTTTTATCGGCGTGCTGGTCGCGATGGAAATTTATCGACGCAAGCTGGGATGCAGGTTCTGGGAGTTAACCGATTTTATCGCACCGCTGGTACCGCTGGGGCTCGCGGCCGGCCGCTTTGGCAATTTTATCAATGCCGAACTCTGGGGTGCACCCGGCAATGTGCCCTGGGCGATGAAATTGTCCTGTGAGCAATTTCCGCCCGACCGCTATGTCGATTTCGCGGGTCCCCTGTGTTTCAGCGCGCGCCATCCCACGCAGCTTTATGAAATGTTCCTCGAAGGAATCCTGTTGTTTGCGGCGCTGTGGTTATTGTCGACCCGGCCGCGACCGATGATGGTGATTTCGGGTTATTTCCTGCTGTTATACGGTCTTGCTCGCACCAGCGTTGAATTCATTCGTTTGCCGGATGCCCACATCGGTTACCTGTTAAATACCGACTGGCTCACCCGGGGCATTGTATTATCGATTCCAATGATTATAGTTGGCCTTATTCTGTTAACACTCGCAAAAAGGGAAAGCAACAATGCGGCAGTATCTTGACCTGATGCAACACGTGCTCGAGTATGGTGCCGAAAAAACGGATCGCACCGGCACCGGTACCCGATCGGTTTTCGGTTACCAGATGCGCTTCGACCTGGGCCAGGGATTTCCGCTTATCACTACCAAGAAGCTGCATCTGCATTCCATCATCCACGAGCTGTTATGGTTTCTGCAAGGCGACACCAATATCAGCTATCTCAAGCAGAACAATGTGCGGATCTGGGATGAATGGGCCGATGAAAATGGTGACCTGGGACCTGTATACGGTGCGCAATGGCGTTCCTGGCGGGCTGCAGATGGACACGTGGTCGATCAGATTCAACAGGTGGTCAACGATATCAAGACCAGTCCGGACTCGCGTCGCCTGATTGTCAGTGCCTGGAATGTCGGTGAAATTGAAAACATGGCGTTACCGCCCTGTCACGCTTTTTTCCAGTTTTACGTCGCTGAAGGGCGCCTTTCCTGCCAGCTCTATCAGCGCAGTGCCGATGTGTTCCTCGGCGTGCCGTTTAATATCGCATCCTACGCGCTATTGTTAATGATGGTGGCCCAGGTGACCGGTCTCGAAGCGGGAGACTTTGTGCATACGCTTGGCGATGCGCACCTTTACACCAATCATTTGCCGCAAGCGGGTCTGCAGCTCCAACGGGCGCCTTTTGCCCTGCCCCGGATGAAGCTGAACCCGGAAGTAACTGACTTGTTGGCGTTTCGTTTCGAGGATTTTGAACTGGAGAACTACCGGTGCCACGAACACATCAAGGCAGCGGTCGCGGTATAATGCAAAGTAAAATGATCAACGGGAAACCAGATTAGATGAATGAGCCAGATTTAAATAATATCAAGGTCGACGTCGAAACCCGATATATCGAGGATCAGTCAAATCCCGAGCAGAACCACTACGTTTTCGCCTACACGATTACGATCCAGAACGAGGGCCAGCAAAGTGCGCAACTTATGACCCGGCACTGGGTCATTACCGATTCCAATCAAAAGGTCCAGGAAGTACGCGGGGATGGTGTTGTCGGTGAACAGCCTTTGCTTAAACCAGGCGAGCAGTTTGTCTATACCTCCGGAACCATGCTGGAAACCGCAGTCGGCACCATGAAAGGCAGTTACCAGATGGTTGCCGATGACGGTTCCCATTTCGATGCGCCCATCGAGGAGTTTGTGTTGTCCACTCCCCGGGTACTGCATTAGTTATCTAGTGGCGATATACGCGATAGGTGATATTCAGGGCTGCTATAGCGAGCTCTGTCGTTTACTCGAGAAAATCAATTTCGATTCAGCCGAGGATACACTCTGGTTTTGTGGCGACCTGGTAAACCGCGGTCCGGAATCATTGCAGACCTTGCGTCTTGTTAAATCTCTGGGCGACAGCGCGCTTACCGTGCTGGGGAATCATGACCTGCATTTGCTCGCGCTGTATCACGGCATCAAGAAAATTCGCGTTTCCAGGGATTTGCGCAAGATACTCAACAGCCCCGATTGTGGCGAGCTGATGGACTGGTTGAAATCGCAACCCCTGTTGCATTATGACAAGGGACACAATGCCGTGGTGGTGCATGCCGGCATCCATCCTGCCTGGGGTCTTAGCAAGGCCAGGAAACTCGCCCGTGAAGTAGAGGCTGTACTCCATAGTGAAGATGCCGCCTGGTTTTTCAAAAAAATGTATGGCAACAAGCCCACGGCCTGGTCGGATGATCTCGAGGGTGGGAAGCGTTTGCGTTTTATCACCAATGTGTTTACGCGCATGCGATATTTTGATCAGGAGCTGAAACTGGACTTCACGGTCAACCGCACGCCACGTCGTTACATACGCAGCGGACTTATTCCCTGGTTTCAGTGGGAAGCAACACTCAGAGACGATGTTCGCGTGATGTTCGGGCACTGGTCGACGCTCCCGGTAGGATGTTACGGGCGTTACTTCGCACTGGACGGCGGCTGTGTCTGGGGTGGGCACCTGGTGGCGTTGCGGGTAGATTTTGACGCCGAGGACTGGTTCTTTGTCGATTCATACATGAAGAAACACGAACAATTGATAAAAACCAGCTAACTTGTCGCGAACGTCGCCGAAAATGAGTTTAATTGTCGCGAAATCAACAATTACTTCGAGTCCCAATCAGTTTGCAAAGCGGTATTTAGCTGCCCGTAATTGCTGGTAAATTAGTTCACATTTGGTCGCCTTATAGCGTTTCAAGACGACGTTTTTCGCCATTATTGGTCGGTTTACAACTATAGTTTGTCTATACCAGCGTTAGTTTTAATACCAACGCTCTCATACGTGTGCCGTTGTTTAACAATGCGGAAACTTACGGGTTTATCGAGGTAAACAACAATATGTCCTGTGACCGGTTTGATGATAACGAGTTCGCAATTTTACGGGCCTCCACAGGTCTTGTTAGCCATGCGTTGCAAGCGGAAGATATAACCTTGATGGAAGGTGATGAATCTTGAACAGGAATCTAGTCCTCACCCTGCTGCTACTGCTTTTGTCGAATGCCTTTTATCAACCGGTGGTAAATGCAGCTGACGTGGAACTGGTTCCATCGTCGCGTGTCATTCTGAAAATTTCCGAAGACATGACGATCGACGATATCATTCGACGAATTTATCCCAGGGACAAGGATCTCTGGCCGCAGATCAAGGCGAAGTTGATCGAAACTAATCCGTACTCATTTGTTCAATATTCTGATCGCTTGATCCCTGGCTTGCGTTTGAAATTGGTGGATATTAAACGAGTCTACGAGCAGGAAGAATTGACGCCAAAAAGCAAGGTGGGTTATGTCGCGCAACTCATCGGCCGGGCCACATCCAGGGGTGTCGATAGCAAGGTACATCAATTGCAAATCAACTCCCAGATTTTCGAAGGCGATCGCCTGGAGACGAAGATTGGCGCCCGCCTGTATATTTTGATGGACGACGGTGCAGAGGTTCACTTAAAGGAAGATTCGGCACTGAAGATTAGCGAATACGTGATCAGCTCCGGCAACGGTGAGGAAAGTAGTAGCATTTTAGATCTCATTCGCGGGGGACTACGAAAAATAACCGGTTCCATCGGTGCAAGTTCGCATGCCAACTACAAGGTTCAAACCGGGTTCGCTACCATCGGTATTCGCGGTACCGAGTATGTTATCAAGCTGTGTAAACAGGATGACTGCACCCAGAACGTCAGTCGTAACGATCCTGATGCAAAGTTACATGCCGTGGTACTCAACGGGGCGATTTCGGTGTCTACGGATGACGATGTTCGAATCCTGATGGCCATGGGTGAATATGGAACGGCAACACCAGGGGCACTGGTGCTTGAAGATGAGGCCCCGGTACCTGCAGGGCTCCTAGACGCGGATGAAGTGCAAAGCTTTAATAAAGTCGAAATACCAAAGTCCCAGGCGGAGGAGCAGTCATCTAGTTCCCCATGGATCTGGATAGTAGGACTGTTACTGCTTGCTGTCGGAATATAGCCCGGACTGATTTTTGGGACAGGGCCGCAGTTACCAGGCTTGTGTTTGCCCGCCAGGTATCAGGACCGGACGG
>CALZHS010000011.1 GCA_945787265.1 uncultured Gammaproteobacteria bacterium
AACTCAAAAGTATTCTCGACGGTCCAGTACCAGCGCTTGACCACCCAGGTTGATTTCCCTTTTATCCTGTCGCCTTCAATGGTGCCGCGCCAGGTAATCTTCGCATCTTTGTAGGGGCATTCGGTCTCACTGATAAATTCTGTGCGGTCGCCGTCTGAGCGCACAAAATAGGGTCGGGCAGGATACTTACACCGGAGTTCACACTCTTTCGAAACGAAGGTTCCATTTTCGAAAACAAATGAATCAGGGGTGTCCTTGGGTTTACCGTCCGGACCCAGCGCGCCGGTGAAGGTCATACCGTCGAGTGGGCCCGGTATAGGCTCCTCGTGCAGAACTGGATTTTGCGCTGACTGGATGTCGCTGGCTGCAGATAATGAAGTCCAGCCGGCGAGCCACAATAGAGTAATCAATAACAGGCATGCATCGACCTTCGAGCATTGCAGACCATTGCTCATAACGCTTTCGATCTGGTTAACATGACCACGTTGCATATCAAAGGGTAACGCCTTTGCAGTTGCAACCTGCACATTACTCCAATCGCCGTGAAATTTCAAAACTGACGAGGGCCTGCTTTGCTATCGGGCCGTTATCTGCGGGTAATGGTTATTGCTTGAACCAGTTTCTGTGCAGTGCGTTGATTACTTTATTGGGATAGATGGTTCGGCCGAGGCTACCATTGTAACGTGCTAGTGCTCGCCCGAGGTCGTGTGGTTCCATGTCAATGTAATAGCGCAATATGGTGCAGCCCATTCTCAGGTTGGTGCGAATCTTGAAGAGATTCTGATCCGAAATTCCAATCTCGTTAAGCCAGAAAGGCATGATTTGCATCAGGCCGCGCGCGCCGGAGACCGAGATCGCGAATTCGTCAAAGCGACTTTCCACCTCGATTACCGCGAGCACTAGTTCGGGTTCGATGCCTACGCGGCGAGCCTCGTAGTGAATCAGCTTGAGTAATTCGATGCGCACTTTCGGGTCTGCGACAAACCTTTCGAGCCGGCGTGACATATCGAGCAGCCAGACCTGAGCATCGAAGCGATCTTCAAATCCCGAATCCGATGCAATCGCCTCCTTGAGCAACTGGCGAAGCTCGGGATCAGTCGAGGCATTAGAGGAACTGGCCGCTGCATTTGCTAGCAGGGTCAGGATAACGGCTGCGGCGAGCTGGTTTAACCTGAGGCGCATTGGTCCGGATACAGTTTATCAAGAAAAGCGGACAGCTCGTCGAGTGGAAGTTCCTGGGCCTTGTCATCCTTTCTGCCCTTGTATTCAAACTGCTGTGCCGCGAGTCCACGCTCGCTTAACACGATGCGATGCGGTATCCCGATCAACTCCATGTCGGAGAATATCACCCCGGGACGTAGTGCCCGATCATCCAGCAATACTTCGAGATCTCTTTCCAGGCATTGCTGGTACAGTTTTTCAGTGGCCAGTTTGACAGGCTCCGATTTATGGTAATTGATCGGGCAGATTGCCAGCTGAAATGGCGCCAGCGCCGCCGGCCAGATAATCCCATGCTCGTCATGGTTTTGCTCGATTGCGGCGGCAACCACGCGCGTGACGCCAATGCCGTAACAGCCCATGAACGGGGCCACACCCTTGCCCTGTTCATCCAGAATCGAGGCCTGCATGGATTCCGAGTACTTCTGGCCAAGCTGAAAGATATGACCCACCTCGATACCGCGTAGAATTTTTAACTGCCCCGAACCGTCCGGACTCGGATCACCATCGACGACGTTGCGAATATCGACCGTTAACGGCTCTTCGCAATCTCGCCCCCAGTTGGCGTTGACAAAATGTTTGTCGTCCTGATTCGCACCACAGACGAAATCGCTGACGGCGGCGGCACTATGATCGACAAAGGTTTTGATGCCTAATCCGATGGGGCCGATAGAGCCGATATCGCTGCCGAGACTTGCGCTGATTTGCTCGCGTTGGGCTAGCCGCAGGGGGCTTGCAACGCCATCGAGCTTTTCAGCCTTGAGCGCGTTCAGATCGTGGTCACCGCGCAATACCAGCGCGACAAGGCCATTATCGTCGGCTTCGACAATCAGGGTTTTCATACATTGCTGCGCGCTTACGTCAAGTCCGTTGGCGAGATCTTCAATGGTGTACATTCCGGGTGTATCGACTGCCTGCATTTCCATCCCGGGTGCAGCGCGTTCGATCGCGGGAGACAGGGCCTCCACGGTTTCAATATTAGCGGCAAATTCACCCTGGTCCGAAAATGCGATCGCGTCTTCGCCGGAATCGGCGAGAACGTGAAACTCTTGCGAGGTACTGCCACCGATCGCACCCGAGTCGGCACTAACCGCGCGATAGTCGAGCCCGAACCGATCGAATATATTGATATAGGCCTGGTCCATGATTTCGTAGGAGCGCTGCATGCCATCCCGGTCGATATCGAAGGAGTAGGCGTCTTTCATGATAAATTCGCGCGAGCGCATAACCCCGAAACGAGGCCTGATCTCATCGCGGAACTTGGTCTGGATCTGGTAAAAATTGAGCGGCAACTGGCGGTAGCTGTTGACCTCGCGCCGGAATATGTCGGTGACGATTTCTTCATGCGTGGGCCCGATACAGGCATCCCGATGGTGCCGATCCTTAAGTCGCAGTAACTCGGGTCCGAACTGATCCCAGCGTCCCGATTCCTGCCACAATTCTGCCGGTTGAAACGAGGGCATTAATAACTCGAGTGCGCCGGCCTGGTTCATCTCCTCGCGAATGATTTGCTCTACCTTGCGTAATATTCTCAATCCAAGCGGTAACCAGCTGTAGATGCCGGCAGCATGCCTGCGGATCATGCCGGCACGCAGCATGAGCTGATGGCTGATGATTTCAGCATCGACCGGGGTTTCTTTAAGTGTCGCCAGGTGGAAGCGGGAAGCTCTCATAGGTATTCAAACGCGGTGCCGATGCACCTTGCAATTCATTCGGCGCATTATAGAGATTCCACCAACGGTTAACAGGGAATTAAGAAATAAAGTCCCTTTACTGGCAAAAGCGCTCGACGTCCGCTTCGCTTTCGGTCTTACGTTCGTCAATTTCCTCGGTGGTCATATAGCGCGTGCTGCCGTCGGCGGATCGAAGTTTGATGCGATTACTATTGTTAATAATCCTGAGATCCTCTTGCGCTTTCTCACAGGCTAGCCTGGCCTGGTCTTCGGGGACGGTTTCATTCTGAGCGCCACCGCCGGAGCCACCTGCAGCCGTCTGGGAGCTATCGGGTGATGATAAGCGGGGCAGTGCTTTACCGGGATTACTCGGGGCCGATTGAACGCGAACGCCTTCGGTCTTGGCCGAAACGGGCGGTGCGTCACCGTAGTGGGTATTGCCTTCCTCGTCGACCCACTTGTGAATGGTTCCCGCACTCAATGACATTGAGGTCAGTAACATCAGGTAAATCAAATAGCGCATGGTTTTCCCTGTTTCGCATTATTCTTTAGTCTACGAACCCAAAGAATAGTTGTCATCCAGATATTTACAATCTTTTTTTAATGTTATCCCTTAGTCCCAGACGCTGTTTTTGTGGCAATCATCAATCAAATTTATCTATCCTGTAGGTATCTATAAAAACAATATATAATATCTTCCCGGATAAATGGGCTAACGCACGCTATGAGCGATCGCAGACTCAAGGTTTTCCATACCGTTGCCAAGTTGCTAAGTTTCACCAAAGCCGCCGAAGCGCTGCACATGACCCAGCCTGCCGTAACGTTCCAGGTACGTCAGCTGGAAGAATCTTTTAATACCCGCCTGTTTGATCGAACCCATAACAAGGTCAACCTGACGCCGGCCGGAGAACGCGTTGCCGAGTTCGCAGAGCGTATTTTTGACCTCTATTCGGAGATGGAAAACACGGTTCGTGATTTGACCGGCGAGATCAGTGGTGCGCTGACCATCGGTGCAAGTACCACGATTGCCGAATACATGCTGCCAGCATTGCTCGGAGAATTTAAAAATCGTTACCCGGATATTAACCTGCGGCTCAAAGTTTCAAATTCCGAAGGCATCGTATCGATGGTTGAACACAACGTGATCGATCTTGGCGTGGTCGAGTCGGCGGTAAGCAACAAGAACCTGATCGTCGAAGTGTGTCATGACGACCAGCTGGTTGTGATTACTGCGCCCGACCATGAACTCGCAAAACGCGGTGGCAAGGTGAAGGCCTCCGATATTGTCAGGTACCCTTTTGTTAGCCGCGAAGAAGGTTCCGGCACGCGCGAGGTTATTATGCAGTATTTGCTCGATGAAAAGATCAATCCCAGCGATTTGAACTTCAGCCTCGAGCTCGGCAGTCCGGAGTCGATCAAGGGTGCAGTTGAAGCCGGAATGGGAATTACTATAATTTCTCGCTCGATCATCGGTAAGGAATTAAAATTAAACACGCTTTGTGAACTGCAGCTTGATCCACCGTTGAGCCGACCTTTCTCCTTTGTTCGCCAGCGACAGAAATTTCGGGTCACGGTAATGGAGGAGTTACTCGAGTTCGCTCGATCCTATTTCAAACAAAATCAGTAGCATCAATTGAAACAAGCTTTAAGTAAAACTGCCCGCCATGTTTGATATTTTACAACAGTGGTACCGTCGCCATTTCACCGATCCGCAAACCGTTATTTTTGCGTTTATACTGGTGGCCGGTGCGCTGCTGATTTTTGTCCTGCATGCACATCTGTTGCCGATTCTTGTCGCAATGATTATTGCCTACCTGGCTGAAGGATTGGTGGCATGGTTGCATAAGATTAATCTTGGACGAACGGTAGCGGCGAGCATTGTAACCGCGCTTATGATTACGACGATCATCCTGGTGTTTTTCGTGTTATTACCGCTGCTATCCAAGCAGGTTACCGAGTTGTTCCGCGAGATGCCGAATATGCTGAGTCAGGGCCAGCATCTACTGCTGCAGCTTCCCGAGCAGTATCCTGATTACGTCTCCGCGCAGCAGATCGAGGAAGTTCTGACGCTGGCACGCACCGAATTGACCTCTTTTGGACAGCGCGTGGTGAGCATATCGCTGTCGTCAGTTGTCGGTATCATCACCTTCCTCGTTTACATGATATTACTGCCGCTGATGGTATTCTTTTTCCTCAAGGACAAGGACCTGATTCTTCGCTGGCTCGCTGATTTTCTGCCTGAAGAGCGTCGCTTGCTGCGCACCGTCTGGGCAGAACTTGATGTCAAGATTGCGAGTTACGTGCGCGGCAAGGTCATTGAGGTTTTGATTATCTGGGTGGCGAGTTATATCGCTTTTGCGATTATGGGGCTTAATTACGCGATGCTGCTCAGCCTTGCGGTCGGCCTGTCGGTTATTATTCCATACGTCGGCGCTACCGTGGTTACTATCCCTGTCGCCCTGATCGCCTTTTTCCAGTGGGGGTTCACGTCGGAGTTTGGCTGGTTAATGGCAATTTACGGCTTTATCCAGTTCCTGGATGGCAACTTGCTGGTACCTTTACTGTTCTCGGAAGTGGTCAATTTACACCCCGTGGCGATCATCGTTGCGGTCGTATTTTTCGGCAGTTTATGGGGTGTGTGGGGTGTTTTCTTTGCAATCCCGCTGGCGACCTTAATCCAGGCGATTATCAAGGCCTGGCCCTCGGATGAGCTAATTGCCGAATAAGCAGCAATTTCTTGTACATTCACAGCAGTCTTTATAACATACGCCCCTTGATTGGCCATGGGAGAACCGGGGTTGTCCATGTTTAAAGGCAGTATTGTTGCACTGGTGACACCAATGCTCGACAAGGGAGATGTCGATTACACGGCGCTTGAAGCGCTCATCGATTTTCACGTCCGTGAAGGGACCCAGGCGCTCGTAATTGCCGGCACCACCGGTGAATCGGCAACGCTGAGCCCCGACGAACACTGTGACTTGCTACAAAAAAGCTACGAGATAATTAGTCAACGCCTGCCGATGATTGCCGGTACCGGAGCCAATTCCACCTCCGAGGCTATCGAGCTTACCCGGTGCGCGAAGACGAGCCGTGCCGAGGCCGCGCTGCTGGTTACGCCTTACTACAACAAGCCGACACAGAAAGGCTTGATTTTGCATCACCAGGCAATCGCCGCGGCAGTTGATATCCCGCAAATTCTCTACAATGTTCCGGGACGCACCGCCTGTGACATGCAGGCCGATACCGTTGCCGAGCTGGCTAAAGTCAGTAATATCGTGGGAATCAAGGAAGCGACCGGCAGCATCGACCGACTTACCGATATCAAGCGCCAGGTTGACGATAATTTTGCTTTGTTAACCGGTGACGNNGGTGACTATTCGACCACCTGCGAGTTTATTTTAAATGGCGGTCATGGTGCGATTTCGGTAACTGCCAACGTGGTCCCTGCCAAAATGGCCAGGATGTGCCAGCTCGCTCTGGAAGGTAAGGAGAGCGAAGCCCGCGTCGCGGATGCGGAAATTGCCGAATTACATCGGCTGTTGTTTATAGAGTCGAATCCAATACCCGTCAAATGGGCGGTTGCTCAGATGGGCTTTGGTGAGTTGAATCTGCGTTTACCGATGACAGTTCTGGATGAACAGTATCAGCAACCGCTAAGGCAAGCTTTAGTTGCCTGCGGAGCCTTATGAAAATAATTCTGGTTGTAGCTTTGCTGCTACTTGCACTATCGCTCGCGGCCTGCGAAGGCGTGGGCAAAGACAAGCGTTACCTCGATGCCTCGGTTGGTAGGGGCCTGGAATTACCGCCGGATCTTTCAGAATCCAAGCAAGAATCGGGTTTTGAACTCCCGGCTGGTTTTTCTGGCACCGACCCAACGGTAAAAGACAAGGTACCGGTACTGGCCAAGGTTGACTCGCTGAGTCTCGAGAGTAGTGGGGATCTTTACTGGCTCAATGTTGACGCACCGGTCGATAATCTTTATCAGATGGTCAAGGATTTCTGGGCCACTGAAGGCTATCTCCTGTTAGTCGATGAGCCCGTTATCGGAATTATGCAGACCGAATGGGTATTGAAGGAAGAGGGCGACAGTCAGGACGAAGGCTCATGGTTTGGAAAACTGTTTGGAGACGACAACCTTTCCGCCAGCCAGGATCAATTCAGGACCAGAATCGAACGTGTTCCGAATGGGAACGGTAGTCGAATCTATATCTCTCATCGGGGTACTGAATACACCTACCTGCTCGAAAAAGGAGATAATGAATCGCTGGTGGAAGGCCAGGGCGATGATAATCAATGGCGTTTTCGGCAACCCGAACCTGAGTTGGAAATCGAAATGCTGTCGCGATTAATGATTTTTCTCGGTTTACGAAAGGCCGAGGTCGATTTGCAGGCAGCCAACGCCAAACTGTTCCGCCCGAGGGCCTCCAAGCACATCGATGCGAAAGAAAAGTCTCCCTTCCTGCTTGTAAAAGATCCTTATCAGATTGCCTGGAACAGGATTTATCATCAGCTTGAACGAATGAATTTCGAGATCGTAGGCGAGGAGTATAAAAGCGGATTATCAGGGGAGGGTGAAATCATCGTGAATGTGCAATTCTCCGAGAACAAGGAGGACAAGGGACTGTTTTCGTTCTTCTCCAGTTCCAGTGAATTGGTGAAAAAACAGATCGTGTTGGTACTGGCTGAAGAAACCCATGAACTTACCCGGATAATGATCGAAACGATCGATGGCGATTTTGACATGTCTCCAGATGGAGCGGCATTTCTAGACTTGTTATATCAAAATATTAGATAGTATGCGTATTGCATCGTTGGGTAGCGGCAGTCGGGGCAATGCGACTTTAGTGCAGCATGAAGAAACCACGCTGCTCATCGACAACGGGTTTTCTTTAAAACAATTCACGCGGCGCCTCGATCGATTCGAAATCGATCCCGCGTCGATAGGCGCGGTGCTGCTGACCCACGAACATGGCGATCACAGTGGCGGAATCGAGCGTCTTTGCAATAACCACGAGATACCGTTGTGGACCGCGGTTGGTACCGCTCGCGCCGCGCTGGCGCCCGAGTTTAAGTACCACAGGCTGGTAGCCGGGCAGAGCGTCACCATCGGTGGGATCGAGGTATTACCGGTCACGGTGCCGCACGATGCCAGCGAGCCGCTGCAGTTTATTTTTCATCAACTGGACAACGGTAAGCGCCTCGGCATCCTGACCGATACCGGTCATGTAACGCGACATATCATCGAGGCCTTTAGCTGCCTCGATGCGCTGTTGCTCGAGTTTAACTATGATCCCGAGATGCTGGAGACAGGCCCGTATCCGGAGTTGCTGAAACAGCGCGTCGGTGGGAATCTCGGGCACTTGTCGAACCTGCAGTCGATCGACTTGCTGCGCCAGATAGATACTGCCAGGTTGAGTTGCCTGGTTGCTGCCCACATTTCGGAAAAGAACAACAGGCCGGTTATCGTCGATCAGCTGATCAGGGAACTGGATGGTGTACCGACGCCGGTGCTGGCCAGTCAAAACGAGGGTTTTGACTGGATATCGATTTAAGCGTTTTTATCGCCTTCCTTGTCAAACTCGATCAGGGCATAAGCCGAGTGATTGTGAATCGATTCAAAGTTTTCTGATTCGAGTACATATTGCCGAATACGATCGTCCTTGTTTAGTTCGCCCGCGATATCGCGCACCATATCTTCGACGAATTTGGGATTATCATAGGCTCGCTCAGTCACGTATTTCTCATCGGGACGCTTGAGCAGTCCATAGAGCTCGCAGGAAGCCTGCTTTTCGACAATGTCGATCAGTTCTTCTATCCAGATAAATCCGCTGGTTCTCGCGTCAAGCGTGACGTGCGAGCGTTGATTATGGGCACCGTAGTCCGAAATCGACTTGGAGCAGGGGCACAGACTGGTTACCGGAATCTGAACCTTGATACGGGTGCTGGTGACCCCGGCATTTATTTCTCCAACCAGGGAGACCTCGTAGTCGAGCAGTGACTCAACCCCCGATACCGGTGCTTTCTTGTTCACGAAGTAGGGGAAGTTCATTTCGATGTAGCCAGATTCGGCTTCCAGTAGTTCTGCCATCTCCCTGAGCATGTCGTTGAACGAGGTATACGAAATTTCCTTCTCGTGATCGTTCAGTATCTTGACGAAGCGCGACATGTGCGTGCCCTTGAACTGGTGCGGCAGGAAAACAAACATGCTAAAGGTCGCGATGGTATGTTGTTTACCATCGGAGCGATCTTTAACAATCACCGGATGGCGGATATCCTTGATGCCAACCTTGTTTATTGCGAGTTCGCGTGTGTCCGCCGATCCCTGGACGTCGGGTATCGTCGAAATTGCTGACTGTGCTGGTTCACCATTCATGACTTGATCCTTAAGCTATAACTATGCGCATCGCGGCAGTAGATCTAGAATGCGTGATACACGGGTCGGAAACTACGGGCATTGCAATAACCAAGTAAAAGGGTTGGTTATTATACCGAGCGTATGGGGTAAGGCAAATGTTCATATTCGCTATTTCTCCATTAGCATGACCGATAGGGATGGGAGGTAACAATCCCCGGCGCCAAATTATCGGGCACAGTCCGGATGTTAACGAAATCGGTAATTTCGCCGGTTTGCTGAACCTGTCTGCGGGAGACTGGAATCAGGGATGAGGTATAAATCTATTTTATTATTATAAGTTAAGCGGGTGTAACGTCTTCGGCCTGCGGGCCTTTTGCGCCATCCGTAACTTTCATCGTTACGGCCTGACCCTGCTGAAGCGTCTTATGACCTTCAGACTGAATGGCGCTGTAATGAACAAAAACGTCTTTTCCACCCTCTTGCGAAATAAAACCATAGCCCTTGGCATCGTTAAACCACTTAACTGTGCCGGATACTGTTTCAGACATAACTTTACTCTGTAGCTTGTTGATATTTATGTCGATTTCAACCACTCGACATTGGACATTGTAGGATAATCCTTATGTGGACGCCATTATTTAAACCGGGCAGTGCGAAATGTTTGCAGTAACACGAGTCCGAAATTTCAGATTTTTTCGATTGCCGCGGCAACCTGTTTAGCTGTCGGTGAATTCGACGATAGAATTGCGTATCGTATCGGCATCAAGCCCGTAATCTTCCAGCACCTGTTCCCGGCTCCCCTGGGAGGGAAACTCGTCGCTGAGCCCGAGGCGCAGCAGCGGGATATTGATCTTTTCCTGATTGAGGTATTCGATAACGGCCGAGCCTGCGCCACCGGCAATACTGGCGTCTTCGAGTGTTACCAGGAAATCGTGTTTGTTGGCCAGTTCTTTTATCAGGGATTCATCCAGCGGCTTGATAAAACGCATGTTAACGAGACTGATATCGAGTTCGTCGGCAATAGGTTGCGCGATGTTGAAAAGACTGCCGAATACCAGCAGGGCCGTTTGTTTACCGACCCTGGTCTGTACTGCCTTTCCAATTTCAGCAGCAACGTCAATATTCACCGCCGCGGGTTGTGCAACGCTGTCTCGCGGGTATCGCACCAGGGCGGGTCCGGGATATTGGTATGCGGTATTGAGCAACTCGAACATATCTTCACCGTTCGCGGGCGCCATCATGATGACGTCCGGGATACATCGAGCAAAGGCAATATCAAAATTACCGGTGTGAGTGGCACCGTCGGCACCAACAACACCGGCCCGATCTACCGCAAAGGTTACATCGAGATTTTGCACCGCCACATCGTGAATCAGCTGATCATAGCCACGCTGCAGGAAAGTTGAGTATATCGCGACCACGGGCTTGAGGCCCTCACAGGCCATGCCGGCGCCCAGCGTTATCGCATGTTGCTCGGCGATGCCGACATCATGGTAGCGCTCCGGTATCTCCTGTGAAAACCTGACCAGCCCCGAGCCTTCCCGCATTGCTGGAGTGATCGCATGCAGGCTTGGCTCTGCGTGGCCTTTGGCAACCAGCCAGTCGGAAAATACATTGGTATAAGACTGAAAGCCTGGTTTGCTTGAGGACGTGACTTCACCGGTTTCCGGGTCAAAGGGACCCACCCCGTGGAACTTGCAGGCATCTTCCTCGGCCGGGGTATAGCCCTTGCCTTTGCGGGTGACGATGTGCAGCATCCGCGGCCCTGGTAATTGCTGCAAATTCCGAATAAGCGATAGCAGGTCTTTCAGATTGTGACCATCGATCGGTCCGAAATAAGAGAAACCGAGTTCTTCAAACAGGGTCCCCGGCGTTACCATACCCTTGACGTGTTCCTCGGCGCGCTTGGCAAGTTCCCAGGCGCTGGGAATTCTTTTCAGAACTTTTTTACTGCCCGAACGCAGGCTGGAGTAAATCTTGCCCGACCAGATACTGGACAGGTATTTCGACATCGCGCCGACATTGGGCGAAATCGACATTTCGTTGTCATTTAAAATGACCAGCAGATCGTTATCGATGGCGCCGCCGTGATTGAGTGCCTCGTAGGCCATGCCGGCTGTCATGCCGCCGTCGCCGATGATCGCCACGGTTTTGCGCTCAATTGCCTGCGCGTTCGAAGCAATCTCCATACCCAGCGCGGCGCTGATCGAGGTACTGGAATGACCGGCACCAAAATGATCGTATTCCGACTCGGTAATTTTAGGAAAACCCGATAGACCCCCCTGCTGTCGCATTCCTCCCATTTGATCGCGTCGACCGGTCAGAATCTTGTGCGGATAGCATTGATGACCGACGTCCCAGACCAGTCGGTCATGCGGTGTATCAAACAGGTAATGCAGCGCAATCGTGATCTCCACCGATCCCAGTCCGGAGGCGAGGTGGCCACCGGTGCGCGCCAGGCTCTGCAACAGGAAAGCGCGAATTTCATCAGCCAGCTCAGGAAGTTGGGTTTCATCCAGGCCACGCAAATCCGCTGGGTTGTCGATCTGCGCCAGAATCGGGAAGGTATCGCTTAATTTAGTCAAAGAATCGCTATCCGGCACTAGTGCTCCTTCAGCATTATAATTACGGATTCAGCCTCCCTGTGCTGTTTCGCAGCAAGGCGCAATGCGACGCGCAAGGGCCATTCCCTTGTCGAGCATTGCAACGCGGCTGCGAAACAGCACAGGGAGGCCCCTCGGGTTTGCTTGTCAACGTCCACGGACTGCGTTGCGCCTCTTGACAAGGGTGGAGCCATTGCCTGCGAGACGCGCCTTGCCGTGAACGTTGACAAGCAAACTGAACTCGCAATTATAATGTTGAAGGAGCACTTGATCGCAGTCAGTTTTTCCGCTCGACGAACCAGGCCGAAATATACCTTAAAATGTCGGCCTCCTCACCAAATATTGACAGTGCCTGTAACGCGTTCTGATGCAGCTCCTGGGCTTTTTCGTAAGACGCCTCGAGACCGATGATCGAAGGGAAGGTCGGTTTATTTTTGGCGCTGTCTGATCCTTGCGTCTTTCCGAGCGTGGCGGTATCGCCGGTAACATCGAGGATATCATCCTGGACCTGGAACGACAGGCCAATGCACTTGGAATAAGAATCAAGGGCTTGGAATTGCTGCCGGGTCAGGCTGTTTGTGCTGTGCGCCGCCAGTTGTACGCAGGTACGGATCAGGGCACCGGTCTTGTGAATATGCATGGTTTCAAGTTCCGCGATGTTCAGTGTTTTACCAACCGCTGCCAGGTCGATTGCCTGGCCGCCAGCCATGCCGCGTGAGCCTGAGAACAGGGATAGTTTTTCGATCATCTGCAAACGGGCCGCCGGGTCGTCGACCATTTTTGGATCATGGCTGATGATGTAAAAAGACAGCGCCTGCAGTGCGTCGCCCGCGAGTATGGCAGTGGCTTCATCGAACTCGCGATGACAGGTGGGGCGACCGCGTCGCAGGTCATCGTCATCCATCGCTGGCAGGTCGTCATGGATCAGCGAATAGGCATGAATAATTTCGACTGCAGCGGCGGCGCCATCGACTTTTTCCAGTTCGACGCCGAGCGCCGACGCGGTTGCGTACACCAGTATCGGCCGCACTCTTTTTCCCGGGGCCAGCACCGCGTATCGCATTGCCTGGTGCAGTCGCAATGGATAAAGGTCGGCCCCGGGAAGCCAGTGATCGAGCGCTGTGTCTACTCTTTGCTGGAATTCTTCAACCAGGGACTCGAAGACCTGGGCATCAATCTTCATCAAGGTCTTCGAAGGGAACGGTTTGCTGCAGGCCGTTTTGTTCGATTAATTGTTCGACACGCAGTTCGGCATTGGCAAGCGTATCCTGACAAGTCTTTGCGAGCTTGATACCCTTTTCAAATTGCTCGAGCGACTCTTCCAGTCCCAGTTCACCGGACTCCATGTTGCCGACGATTTTTTCCAGGTGCTGCAGTGATTTTTCAAAATCTTTGAGTTTGTCTTTGTTTTCAGCCATGTTATTGCTCGCATTCGAATCAGCGCATTATAGAGTATCCAGCGTATCAGCTAAATGACTGACCGGTATTAACTTCAGGTTTTCAAACATCCCGCTTTTCGGCATGTTGGCCTGTGGAATGATTGCGGTCCTGAATCCATGCTTACTGGCCTCGCGCAGGCGCTCCTCGCCATTGGGCACGGGCCTGATTTCACCGGATAAACCGACTTCTCCAAAGACCAGTGAGTGTCGTTCCAGGGGGCGATCACGGTAACTGGATAATATCGCAAGCAAGATGGCAAGATCGGCTGCCGTTTCGGCGATGCGTACGCCCCCCACGGCATTGATAAATACATCCTGGTCAAACAGTGGAACACTGCCGTGACGCTGCAAAATGGCGATCAGCATTGCCAGTCGATTTGACTCGAGGCCGACGCTGAGTCGCCGTGGCTGACCACCGTGGCATTCACTGACCAATGCCTGAATTTCGACCAGGAAAGGTCGCGTGCCCTCGCGCGACACCATGATTACGCTGCCCGATACGGGCTGATCGTGCTGGGCCAGGAATATCGCCGATGGGTTACTGACCGGCTTCAAGCCTTCATCAGTCATGGCGAAGATACCCAGTTCGTTGACCGCGCCAAAGCGATTCTTGACCGCGCGAATCACGCGGTAGCGTGTCGAAGCATCGCCTTCAAAGTAGAGCACGGTATCGACCATGTGCTCCAGTACCCGCGGCCCGGCAAGCTGACCTTCCTTGGTTACGTGACCGACCAGTACAATGGCGACATTGGACTGCTTGGCAAACCTTACCAGCATGGCGGTACTCTCCCTGACCTGGCTGACCGAACCTGGCGCCGATTGCAGGCTGCTGCTAAATATTGTCTGGATCGAATCGATGACCATGACCGCGGGCTTGATCGTGCCGGCCTGCAGGATGATTTCCTCGACACAGGTCGAGCTGAGTAATTTCATGTTGTCGGCCGGGATACGCAGACGACCGGCGCGCAAGCTGATCTGCTGAGCTGAGTAATTTCATGTTGTCGGCCGGGATACGCAGACGACCGGCGCGCAAGCTGATCTGCTGAGGAGACTCTTCGCCGGTCACGTACAGCGCTTCGTGATCCTGGCTGATGAGGCTCAGGCATTGTAATAAGATTGTAGACTTGCCGATTCCCGGATCTCCACCGAGCAGCACGACTGAGCCTTCTACCAGGCCCCCACCCAGTACGCGGTCGAGTTCATCGATCTGGGTGCTGAATCGAGGTGTTTCGCTGACTGGAACCTGGTTCAGGGAGATCACTTCGGCGCCCCCGGCAACACCGTGCCAGCTGGCCCTGTTTCCAGGGCTCGACGGCACGACCGGTATCTCCTCGATACTGTTCCAGCTTTTACAGTCAGGACATTGCCCTGACCATTTGGGTAATGCGGTAGCGCATTCCCGACACTGAAACATTGGATTATGCCTAGCCATCGGACGATGGCTCGGGCTGCATGTCGGTCGGATCCTGATCGAGCGTTATGGAGATACGGGCGGTTTTAACCATGTTGTTTTTAACCTGCATGATTTCGATCGGGTAATCGTTTATTTTCAAACCGGTGCCCGCTTCGGGAATGAATTCCATGTGCTCCAGAATCAATCCGTTCAGGGTTCGAGGGCCCTCGGTCGGCAGGTCAATTTCCAGCTGCCGGTTGATGTCACGGATATGAGTCGATCCATCGATCAGAAAACTGCCGTCGACATCCCGGAAAAAATCCTGGTGCATGGCGCTGGGATCGGTGGTGAACTCGCCGACGATTTCTTCGAGGATATCCTCTATCGCAACTAGCCCCTGGATATCACCGAACTCATCAACAACAAACCCGATGCGCCGCTTGTTCTTGCGAAAATTGAGGAGTTGTGTCGTCAGCGCCGTTCCTTCCGGTATGAAATATCCATCGCGGGTCAGGTCGACCAGGCTCTCCGCATCAAACTCGTCCTTCAACAGCAGCGGAAGAATTTTACGCATTAACGCGATACCGACCAGGTTGTCGATGTTTCCCGAGTAAATGGGAATGCGCGTATAAGACAGGTTGGTGATGAGCTTAAGCGTTTCATGCCAGTCATCTTCGAGATCGATACCGATGATTTCGCTGCGCGGCACCATGATGTCGTCCACGGTCACCTTTTCCAGGTCAAGAATACTGAGCAGCATATCCCGGTGTGAATCCGGAATCAGGCCGCTGGTTTCATTCACTGCAACCCGTAATTCTGCCGAGGTGAGCGCGTCGCCATCGGATTCCCTGCCGGATAACATAAACAGTCTCAGGACCAGTTTCGCGAGCCAGTCGATAATCGCGACCACGGGGTAGGCTATCTTTGATAGTGGCTGGTACACGTAGGCCGCTGGAAATGCTATTTTCTCGGGCCTGGTCGCCGCCAGGGTCTTCGGTGTTACCTCGGCAAACAGCAGCAATACCAGCGTTAAAACACCTGCCGCAATCGCGATACCCGCCTCGCCGTACAGGCGATATCCGATATAGGTCGCCAGTTGGGTAATCAGAATATTGATAAAATTATTGCCCAGCAGTATTAACGTGATGAGCTTGTCGGGTTTTTTCAACAACGCTACAGCGCGGATTGCGCCACCGTGATTTTTGGCAGCCAGGTGCTTGAGGCGATAACGATTCAGGCTCATCAACCCGGTTTCCGAACCGGAAAAAAAGCCGGATAGCAGGATCAGTGCAACGAATGCGATGAACAGCCAGTATAAGGGGATTTCGTTCAACTAGGAATGTCGTGGAAATTTAAAGGATAAACTCAAGCACCAGCTTGCTGCCGAAAAATGCAAGCATCAGGAATGCAAATGCCGACAGGGTCCAGCGAATCGCGGTTTTACCGCGCCAGCCAAACCTAAAACGGCCAAACAGTAGAATCCCGAGAATGACCCAGCCGATAATCGATAACACGGTCTTGTGGACCAGGTGCTGCGCAAATATATCTTCCAGGTAGATGAAACCGGTTAACAATGAAGCGCTGAGGCAGATGAAGCCGAAGCCGAGAAACTGGAACAGCAGGGTCTCCATATCATGCAAGGGTGGCAAATGACGGATGAAGCCACCGGGATGGTGTTGCCGAATCGAGTGATCCTGGTAGGCCAGTAGTGCCGCCTGGAAGGCACCCAGCGTTATCAGGCTGTAGGCGATTACCGACACCATGATGTGTCCCTTGATTTCGCTGTCACTGATAATTATTAGATGATCGGCAAAATGCAGGCTGGCGATCATGCCGGCGCATCCGCTGATTGGAAACACAACGATTCCGAGGCTTTCGATACGACGGTAAATGCTGCTCAATATTATCTGGATCGAGATCAGCCATCCGATCAGCGAAAAAGCGGCGAAAAAGCCGAGATTAAGACCTTGCGACAGAATAATTATTTCGTTCATTGCCACTGCTTGCAGCAGCATCGCGAGGACGGCGGGTGACAGCGCAACCCAGCGTTGGTGTTGCTCGGTACCCAGCTGTTTGAAAATTAAAAAAGCAGACAAGCAATAGAAAAAGACGGCGAGCGCGCTTGCGGTGATGGGCGACATGGTTTTCGATCAGTAGCTCAAGATTGAAGTGTAACTGAAAATCATGATGGCCGCACTAGCGTGCAATGCATATTCAGAGTAATAAATGGGTTCGGATATCACGGGTTGCTGTGATTTTTTACGCGATGCCTGCTGACAGCACCCTGATTTTTACTGACCCCGGAGATTGCCATCTGCTCCCGGAGCGAAAATAATTTCACAATTTCGGTCTCTGTTTGCTATAAATTCTGCTGTGAAGCGGGATGTTTCACCTTCGTTATTCTTAGACGATTAATCGAACTTCATGCAAATTAAAATACTGGGCTGGGCGGGTGGAATCGGCGCAAACCTGCGAACGACTTCCTTCCTGATAGATGACGATTTGTTAATTGATGCCGGGACTGGTCTGGGCGATCTGCCGCTCAACCAGATGACCGGTATTCGCCGCATCTTTCTGACACATTCGCACATGGATCATATCGTTGGATTGCCATTGCTCGCGGACAGTATGTACGGCATCCACGACGAACCCGTTGTGGTTTATGCGCAGGAAAAAACCATCGAGGCCTTGAAGTCGCATGTTTTCAACTGGATCATCTGGCCAGATTTTTCCGAGTTGCCATCGAAGGAGAATCCCTCGATCAGGTTCGAGGTCATGAATCCGGGCGACAAGGTAAACATCAGGTCTCGCGAAATCGAGATGATCGAAGTTAACCACACGGTCCCTGGCGTCGGTTTTTGCCTTTCGGACGATCAAGCCACCGTTGCCTTTAGCGGCGATACCACGACCAATGATAATCTCTGGGATGTACTGAATGGCTACAACCATGTCGACCTGTTGTTTGTCGAGGCTGCGTTTCCGGATAATGACCTGGAAATCAGCAAGATTTCCAAGCATTACTGTCCCAGGCTATTGGGTGAGGATGTTTTAAAAATGAAACATCGCCCCGATATATGGCTGACACATTTCAAACCGGGTGACGAAGAACTGATTTACCAGGAATGTGTCGACGCAATGCCCGATTTCAATGTGCACCAGCTGAAAGGCGGTGAGATTTTCAAATTCTGACGGGTTTCCAAATAAATCCGCTGGTATAATCCGGCCTTTTCATAGCCCCGAGGCCGCCCGATGTTCGAGAACCTGACCGACCGTTTATCCAGAACGCTGCAAAATCTGCGCGGCCAGGGGCGTCTCACTGAAGATAATATCGGGGATAGCCTGCGCGAGGTCCGCATGGCATTGCTCGAGGCCGATGTGGCACTTCCGGTCGTCAAGGAGTTTATCGAGGCGGTACGGGTCAAGGCACTGGGCCAGGACGTTATCTCGAGCATCTCGCCCGGGCAGGCGTTGATCAAGGTTGTTAACGACGAGCTGGTCTCGATAATGGGTGAATCCCAGTCGGTTATTGATCTGAATCATAAACCGCCCGTGGTGGTATTGATGGCGGGACTGCAGGGAGCGGGTAAGACCACGACCGCGGCTAAACTTGCACGCCGCTTGAAAGAGGTCGAGAAAAAGTCGGTGATGGTAGCGAGTGCCGACGTTTACCGTCCCGCAGCGATCGAACAGCTGAAAACACTTGCGGCAGAAGTCGATGCTGAATTTCATCCTAGCAGCAGCACACAGAAACCGGTCGCAATCGCGCAGGATGCGGTTTCTGCGGCTACCACCTCCGGTGTCGACGTACTAATTCTCGACACCGCGGGACGACTGGCCATCGATGCGCAAATGATGGATGAAATTCGGGCTATCCATGATGCGGTGGACCCGACCGAAACCCTGTTTGTCGTCGACAGCATGACCGGACAGGATGCTGCCAATACCGCTAAAGCCTTTAATGACGCCTTGCCGCTGAGCGGGGTTGTGCTTACCAAGATCGATGGTGATGCGCGTGGCGGTGCAGCCCTTTCGGTCCGGTTCATTACCGGCAAGCCGATCAAATTTATCGGCTCCGGCGAGAAAACGGATGCGCTGGAAGTATTTCATCCGGATCGTATTGCCTCTCGCATTCTCGGCATGGGAGACATCCTGTCGCTGGTGGAGCAGGCGCAGGAAAAGGTTGACCAGGAAAAAGCGGAGAAACTGGCACGTAAAGTCAAGAAAGGCAGGGGATTTGACCTTGAGGACCTGCGCGATCAATTTACCCAGATGGAAAAAATGGGCGGACTGGGAAACCTGATCGACAAGCTACCGGGAATGGGCGCCGGCATGACGCAGGCGATGCAGAATCCACAGCATTCCAGGCAGATGAAACGCATGGTCGCGATCATCGATTCGATGACTCCGCTGGAGCGGCGCCGGCCGGACGTGATCAATGGTTCCCGCAAGCGCAGGGTTGCGCAGGGATCGGGAACCCAGATCCAGGATGTCAACCGCCTGCTTAAGCAGCATAAACAAATGCAGCGCATGATGAAAAAGATGGGTAGCAAGGGCGGCATGGCCAACATGATGCGGGGAATGAAAGGCAGGCTTCCGCCCGGTGGAATGCCCTTTTAAAATCCTGCTTTCTTAACAATAGCCGCATCGGCATCCTGCTCCAACGATCACGTATTACCTGTGCGCCCACGTCCTGTGTGCGCTGCTTCCCTGCAGTTGCTGAAAAATCACGACTTTAAAAGGGCATTCTCGGAAATATCCTCGTAAAAACAGGGCTTTCGGACTTCACAGGCGGGTTTATTTAGGTACAATACGCGGTCTTCTGACCACGGGGTCAGTGGCATACTGTTGTCTGATGGTAGATAGCAGGTGTCCGGGGTCGATCTTCGGATTCGATTAATATTGGAGATTTTGTATGGTTTCAATTCGATTGGCACGCGGTGGCTCTAAAAGACGCCCGTTTTATCACGTTGTGGTAAGCGACAGCCGTCGCGCGCGCGATGGCCGCTACATAGAGCGCGTCGGTTTCTTCAATCCCCAGGCCCGTGGCCAGGAGCAGGAGCTGAAACTCGACGATAGTCGGATCGATTACTGGATTTCCCAGGGTGCGAAGCCCAGCGAGCGCGTCGCCAGTTTGATCAAGGGAGCACGCAAAACTGCGGCTTAGGCGGGCATGAGCCAACACGATGATCTGATCTGTGTTGGGCACATCCTGGGTGCGCAAGGATTAAAAGGCTGGGTCAGGGTGTTTTCGAACACGAGCCCACGCGAGAACATCGTAAGTTACGGTCCCTGGTATGTCGAACAGGGTAACGAAATCGAAGTGATGTCGGTGACGGGACGCTTGCAGGGCAAGAACGTGGTCGCCAGGCTCGAGGGAGTCGATGATCGAACCCGGGCCGACGAGTTAACCGGTTGCCGAATTTTCATAAAACCGGAGCAATTACCCAGACTGGATGCCGGGGAATACTACTGGTCTGACCTGGTCGGGCTGTCAGTGGAAACGCTGGAGGGTGATCCGCTCGGGGAAGTCGCCTCGATGATGGAAACCGGCGCAGACGATGTGATGGTGTTAAAAGGTGAGCGCGAGCGCTTGATACCGTTTGTAATGGATCAGATCGTCAGGGAGGTTGACCTGGTAAACCGCCGCCTCGTGGTTGACTGGTCGCCCGAGTACTGAGATGCGAATTGATGTAATCACGCTGTTTCCCGAACTGGTCGAACAGGTGATAAGTTGCGGGATTGTAGGGCGGGCCGCCGAGCAGAGACTGCTCGAGCTGTGTTGCTGGAATCCTCGCGATTATACGCGGGACAGGCACCGCACGGTCGACGATCGGCCTTATGGTGGGGGCCCGGGAATGTTAATGAAGGTGCAACCGCTGCAGGACGCAATCGGTGCAGTAAGGGAACAGAACCCTGATGCGCGACTGGTGTACCTTAGCCCGCAGGGTGAATTGCTTAAGCAGCAAAAACTGGCTCGGCAGGTGGAACTTGGATCGGTTATTTTTTTATGCGGTCGCTACGAAGGTATCGATGAACGCCTGATCCAGAAGGAAGTGGACGAAGAATGGTCCATTGGTGACTATGTCATCAGTGGGGGTGAGCTCGCAGCAATGGTCTGTATCGATGCGATGACCCGACTGTTACCGGGCGCGCTCGGACATGAAGACTCGGCGCAGCAGGATTCGTTTAGTGCCGGTTTACTGGATTACCCGCATTACACGCGGCCAGAGAGCTACCTGGGAGATAGCGTTCCAGAGGTGTTGTTAAACGGTAACCACCGTGAAATTGAGGCCTGGCGAGAGCAACAGGCGCTCGGGCGCACCTGGCAACGGCGGCCCGACCTGCTGCAGCAGATCAGGCTTGATTCGAGACAACAGGCCTTGCTGGATGCCTACATTAGCGAGGCTGAAAGGACTCGCAAGCGGTAAATATTACCGTGCAGAATTTGAGTGATTTGAGGAATTGACATGAGCAACATAATTGCACAACTCGATGCGGAACAGATGAAATCTGATATTCCTGCATTTTCACCCGGGGATACCGTGGTCGTTCAGGTGCGCGTAAAAGAGGGGACACGTGAGCGTTTGCAGGCCTATGAGGGCGTTGTCATTGCCAAGCGAAATCGCGGTATCAACTCCGCTTTCACGGTCCGCAAGATTTCCCACGGCGAGGGCGTGGAACGTGTTTTCCAGACCCATAGCCCCCTGATTGCAGAGATCAAGGTGAAACGACGCGGCAAGGTTCGGCGTGCCAAGCTGTATTACCTGCGTGGACGTACGGGTAAAGCAGCGCGCATTCGGGAAAAGTTGTAACCCCTTTCGTTTCGAAAATGCTGAATAAAAAGCGTGTATGCCCGGGCTGCACGCTTTTTTTATGGCGGTTAACCAACTGATGTTCGTTTCAAGAATATTACTCCTGATTGCATCGGGCCTGGGATTGTTATCCACCGTTGCTGCTGACGAGCGTCTCGACCTGTTGAAGAATATTTCGGCTGCGGGTGCCCCCGGCCTGACTTTGAAAATGCTCGACCAGGCCCAGCCCAGCGTTGATGATGATTTGTACGAGTGGATTGTCTGGGAGCAGGAACGGCTGGCAATATTGTCGCAGTGGCAGCAGTGGAACCAGTTATTGATCCGCGTCGAGGGATTACCCCATGATGTGCCCAATCAATTCAAGCAGCAGGCTGCGACTTACCAGGCACAGGCGTTTCTTGAACTTGGCCAAACCGCAACCGCGCGCCAGGTGCTGCGCCAACAACTCTGGCAGACTTCAGCCGCTGAATCGGGCGAATACGAGAGCTGGCGCCGCCAAATTATCGAAACCTATATCGAAGACGACCGAATCGATGACGCGCGGGTTGCCATGCTGCGCTTCGATCAGGATTTCGACAGTACCGATCCGGGTTGGTTGCTGCTGCGCGCGCGGGTATTAATCGAATCCGGCCGTTACGAACAGGCAATCCTGATTTTGCAGGGACAGGAAGCCTGGCAGGCAAGGTTGACCAGTATGCTGGCCAGTTTCAGATTGAACCGGATCGACAAGGCCGAACTCTGGCAGCAGGTTAAAAAACGCAGCGAAAACAAGGCGGTCGGCGCAGCGGAACGAGCAACATTGTGGGCGCTGGGATACTTTGCCGCCGAGCAAATGTCGCCGGTGGATCGCGTGGTTGCGCTGGAATCACTGTTTCGAACCGGGTTGCAGCCACCACTGCGGCTATTCCAGGTACCCGTTGACAGGCTGTGGCAGGCCTATCTTGGGTATGCCGAACTGGTAGGCAATCGATCCGAGCTGTTGCTTGGGGCAGATGCCAAATGGTTAGAGCTGGCGTCCAAATCGAGCAAGGTAACCCCGGTTAAGTCGCGCTCCCTGTTCGCAATGCTGATTTTGCAATCAACACAAACCGAGACTCTCAACCTGGCAGCCAGCGGCTACATGGAGACGTTCGCCGAGGTTGACGAAGCTGAGCGCAATCTGCTGGAGAATCTGTTCAATCGAAGCGAAACCTTTTCCAACGCGCGCAAGATCCCGCCCGGTATACGCTACCAGCTCGTTGACCTGGCGTTGAAATCAATTGATATAGAAGAGGCAACGCGCCTGATGTCAGGCCTGAATACCTACCCCGAAGGCACGAGTCGTTTCGATTGGCAGTTACGCCAATCCCGGGTGCTGATACTGGGGGGACGTTACGAGGAAGGAAACCAGGTGCTGCAAAATCTGATTCGTGAATATCGCGAAATCGAGCCCGCAGCAACCGACCGGATTCTGCAAGTTCTGTTCGACCTGCAGACCGTGAACCTGCACGAATATGCGATTGCCCATTTTAATCGACTACTGAGCCTCGAGATTGAACCCAAGCAGAGACGCGAGATTTTATACTGGATCGCGGACTCCTACCGTGGCCTGAAGCAGTTCGACCAGGCGGCGCTGCTGTATCTGCAGTCTGCGATGCTGCCGGCACCGGATTCGATGGATCCCTGGGCCCAGACTGCCAGGTTCAACGCGGCAGAAAGCCTGCAGGAGTCCGGACTGGTCGATGACGCACGCAGGATTTACGAGGAATTGCTGAGCGTTATAGACGATGCCGCCCGACGCTCGGTTTTGAATCACAAGATCCAGCAATTGTGGCTGAATCAGAGCGCTCAGTAGCGTGGGCGGGCTGATTTTTCAGCCGCAACCGGTGCTATTGCGCTTGAAAACCCGTCTTAATAACCGCATATAGTTGCGTTAATTATCACCTTCCAGTCGGAGAAAACGAGCTATGACTGCAACCGCAAATACCGAAACCCGGGGCTTTGAAACCGAAGTTAACCAGCTGCTGGATCTGATGATTCATTCGCTGTACTCGAACAAGGAAATATTCCTGCGTGAGTTAATATCGAATGCCTCTGATGCCTGCGACCGATTGCGCTTCACCGCGATATCGGATGCCAGCCTTTACGAGGAGGACATCGAACTCAAGATCAAGATCAGTTACGACAAGGACAAGCGCACGATAACGATTAGTGATAACGGTATCGGTATGACCCGCGAGGAAGTCATTGATCATATCGGTACCATCGCAAAATCCGGCACCCGCGCATTTCTCGATTCGATTACCGGCGATGAGAAAAACGACGCCAAGCTTATCGGCCAGTTCGGCGTTGGATTCTACTCGTCTTTCATCGTCGCCGAAGAAGTGACTTTGCGTACCCGCAAAGCGGGTGAAAAATCCGACCAGGGTGTCGAGTGGGTGTCGCAGGGAAAAGGTGAATACAGTATTACTTCGGTCGATAAAGCCGGTCGCGGTACCGAGATAACCCTGAAGCTGCGCGAAGGCGAAGACGAATTTTTAAACGACTGGAAATTGCGTTCGATTATTACCGCCTACTCGGATCATATCGATTTCCCGGTGGTCATGGATAAAACGGTTGAGCCTGAAGAGGAAGGCGGCGAAACCGTGATCGAAGAAGAGATGGTCAACCAGGCCTCGGCGCTGTGGACCCGGCCCCGGTCTGAAATCAAGGACGAGGAATACAGGGAGTTTTACAAGCACGTTGCACATGACTTCGAGGACCCGATTGACTGGAGCCACAACCGTGTTGAAGGCACCAATGAATACACCTCATTACTCTATATCCCTTCACGGGCGCCGTTTGACCTTTACGATCGCGAATCCCGCTCCGGCATCAAGCTTTACGTGCAGCGCGTGTTTATTATGGAAGATGCCGAAAAACTGATGCCGCGCTACCTGCGTTTCGTTCGCGGAGTGATCGACTCCAACGACTTGCCGCTTAACGTGTCCCGCGAAATACTGCAGGGCAGCAAGGTGATCGACAGTGTTCGCAGCGGCTCGGTCAAGAAGATATTGGGCATGCTCGAAAAAATGGCCAACAATGATCCCGAGAAGTACCAGAAATTCTGGAAAGAGTTCGGCAAGGTTCTAAAGGAAGGCCCGGCCGAGGATTTTGCCAACCGGGAGGCAATCGCAAAACTGCTTCGGTTTGCGACCACTAATACCGGCGATGAAGAGCAAACCGTATCACTGGACGACTATATCGGGCGTATGCAGGAAGGCCAGGACAAGATCTACTACATCGCGGCCGACTCTCACTCGGCAGCAAAGAACAGCCCGCACCTGGAAATCTTTCGCAAGAAGGGAATTGAGGTGTTACTGCTGTCGGATCGGGTCGATGAATGGTTGACTGCCCACCTGATGGAGTACGACGGCAAGAAACTGCAATCGGTAGCCAAAGGCGAACTCGATCTGGGTGACGATGAGACTTCCGAAAAAGAGCTTGAAGAGAAGGCAAAAGCGGCGCAGAAATTGCTCAAACGAATGAAGACCGCGCTCGAGGAAAAAGCCGCAGATGTGCGGGTGACTAATCGACTGACTGACTCGCCTGCCTGTATCGTACTCAACGAGCAGGATATGGCCATGCATATGCAGCGTATCCTAAAGGAAGCAGGGCACGAACTGCCGAGCTCCAAGCCGATTCTGGAAATTAATCCGGATCACCCGATCGTCAAGAAGCTGGAAGCCGAAAAATCTAAGAAGAAGTTTGCAGACTGGTCTAGTATCTTATTTGACCAGGCATTGCTGGCTGAGGGTGGCCAACTGGATGACCCTGCCGGCTTTGTCGCCAAGCTGAATAAGATGTTGGTAACCATTGCCAGATAACACGACGATTCGAAAATTTATCCGTCACCCCTCGGGCGTACCGATAGAGGTTACGCTGGACTGGGCAGAAGATGAAAACGACGAGACCGTAGACCAGACCATAACCAACGTCAGTCTTGGCGGTCTCGCTTTCGTTTCTCATAAACCGCTCGAGTTGCTGGAGCGTGTCAGAATCTGTATTCCGGTACTGAACGAAGAAAATTACCTGGTCGGTAATGTCGTCTGGTGTGAGAAGGTGGGTAGTGGTTACGAAATCGGCATCGAATTCGAAAAATCGAGGGACGCGTTTCGATTGCGTATGATTGAGCAAATCTGTCACATCGAGCACTATCGCAAGGAAATCGAGAAGCGGGAAGGACGCGAGCTAAACCCCCAGGAAGCCGCCAAGGAGTGGATTGCCAAGTTCGCCGACGAATTTCCGGCACTCTAAACCTCAGGTGGGCAAAAAGCCATCAGTCGCCATCGTTGGCGCCGGTCTGGCAGGACTTACCTGTGGCACGGCACTAAAGGGCCTGATCGAAGACATCAAGATTTTCGAGAAGAACGTTATCCCCGGCGGCAGGGTAGGGACTTTTCGGGCCGGGGATTACGAGTTTAACAACGGCGCGCAATTTTTCACGGTTAACAATCCACTGTTCTGGAATATAGTCTCGGCCTGGCAGACCGAGGGTATCGTGCGTCCCTGGGATGGCTGGATCGTGGAACTGCAGAAAGGGCAGGTCATTAACAGCGACATGTCGACGCAACGATTTGTCGGTGTGCCGCGGATGCAGGTTATCGCGGAGAAACTGGCACTTAACTGCGACCTGGTGACTTCGTCCAATATATCCGAGCTGGAGCGGCAGGCGGGTGGGGGCTGGCGGCTCTTCAACGAGCGTGGTGATTACCAGGGTGCGCACGATATTGTCATTATCGCGACCGCTGCACACCAGGTTGCCGATTTGTGCCGTGCGATTTCGACGATTTCCAAACCTGCCGAAAATGTCGATATGACGGTGTGCTGGACCGGGATGTTCGCTTTCGAGAAAACGCTTAACATTCCCTTCGACGCGGCGTTTGTTCTTGATTCTCCACTTTCCTGGATTTCCCGTTACCGCTTTAACGGTAATGACAACGAGGCCGATTGCTGGGTAATACAGGCCTCCCCCGAATGGTCACAGCAATATGCCGCCAGTTTTCGGGGTCGAGTCATGCATGCCCTGCTCGATGCTTTCTGGGAGGCAACCGATCTCGGAGCCAGTCAACCGGTCTCGGCCTCGGTGCACTGCTGGAAGCACGCGTTGCCGATCAATCCGATCAGCGAAGATTCATTATTTGACGAGCCGGAAGCGATCGGTGCCTGCGGAGACTGGTGCACGGCACCGCGTATCGAGGGAGCCGTGTTAAGTGGCTTTTCGATGGCGGACAGGGTTATGAAATACGTAAATAAGAATTATGATTAACGCGTAAACAGGTTAACTGGTAGCCGGATGAGCAACAGCGAAGATACGGTTCGTCTCGATAAATGGTTGTGGGCGGCGCGCTTTTTCAAAACCAGGGCGCTCGCCAGTGAAGCGGTTTCGGGCGGCAAGGTACACCTGGCAGGAAATCGAATAAAACCGTCGCGCAAGGTTAAACTGGACGATTGTTACGAAATTCGGCGCGCTTACGAACGTTACGAAGTGATCGTGACCGATGTCTCGGACAGGCGTAGCCCGGCTTCCAGTGCGCAGAACCTGTATCGGGAAACCGAAGACAGTATCGAAAGACGCGGTGTCGAGGCGGAGAAACGCAAGTTGGCCTTGATGCAGCGCCCCCGCTCGAGTACCCGTCCCGACAAGAAGCAGCGCCGAAAAATACGCCAGTTTAATGAAAAGTTATGAATCGAGTGTTTGTCTACGGCACCTTGAAAAAAGGTCATCGCAATAGTCATTTTATGCATGGCTCCGAGTTCCTCGGAAACTTTACCACGCACAGCATTTACTCGATGTACGAGTTCGAAGATTATCCTGCCGTGTGCCTGAACGGCCGTCATGCGATCGAGGGCGAGGTTTACCGTGTCAACAATCGCCAGTTCAGAATGCTGGACGACCTCGAGTGGTACCCGCACTTCTACCAGCGCATCGAGATCCCGACAAGCTTCGGCGATGCCTGGGTGTACATCGTCAAACTTGAGCTCTGCCACGGCAAAAAGCAAATCCCCGGCACCTGGCGCTAGCCCTCCAAGGCGGCGCCGATGTTGAAAACGGCAACCAATGCAACCCCT
>CALZHS010000012.1 GCA_945787265.1 uncultured Gammaproteobacteria bacterium
TTGTTTTATTGGACGCACCAGGCGATCGGCTGCGATGAGATCGTCCACAAGCTGTGCCCAACCCAGTGCCACACCATGTCCGGCGCAGGCGGCGTCGATGACCAGCGGGTAACTGTTAAGTTGCAGGTTACGATTGGCAAGCGGCTGGTCGATATTGTTGCCGCCGAACCATAAGCGCCAGTTCATCCAGTTCCAGTGGCTATCGGCAAGGTCAATCAACTGCGCCTGCAGCAACCAGCTTACCCAGTCCTGTTGTGCCAGTTGGTGGTCAAATCCGGGACTGCACACAGGAAATACCTCCTCGTCAAACAGTCGCAGGGACTGGAAGCCGGGCCACAAACCGTCGCCGTGCATTACGGCGATTTGTACTTCGCTGCCGAGGCTTTCGTTGTAATCATCTGACGCGATGATGCGCAGCGTAACCGTCGGCATCAATTGCCGCAGTTGCGCGAGCCTTGGACTTAACCATTGCGTGGCGAAGGACTGGTCGCAGCCGATGACCAGTTGCTGGGCAAACTCAACGTTTTGAATGTCCATCGTGGCGCCGGCGAGTTGTTTCAGTATCGCGACCACGGTGTGCTGGTATTCACGTCCCTCGTTGGTTAACTGTACCGCGCGATGCGAGCGCGTGAAAAGCTTGACCTGTAAACTGTCCTCGAGACTTCGAATTTGCTGACTGATCGCGGCCTGGGATAGATGCAACTCCTCGGCGGCCCGCGTAAAGCTGAGCAGGCGTGCAGCTGCTTCAAAAGCAATCAGCGGATCGAGCGGTGGCAGGCGATTTTTTAACATCGATCAATAAGATTTAATTATCTATCTTAATAAAAATATACCGTTTGAGCCAATTTATTCATTAGTATAAATTATAGAATTCGAAAGTATTCTATGCCGGAGACATGATGGCGCAGGAAAAGGAAGCTATTTTCTATCGCAACTGGTGGTATGCCGGGCACCAGAGCCAGTTGGCGGAATCGGGTTGTTACCTGACGGTACAGGTTTGTGATCAGAACATAATCGTTATCCGCGATCGCAAAGGCGAACTCAATGCGTATTTCAACGTATGTCAGCATCGCGGTCACGAGCTGTTGTCCGGCAGCGGTAAGGTGCGCACGATCACCTGCCCGTATCATGCCTGGTCCTATGGTCTCGATGGCGAACTCAAGGCCGCGCGTAATACCGAGAAGATGATCGATTTTGACAAATGCCAGTTTGCGCTGAAACCGGTGCAGGTTGAAGTATTTTGCGGCCTGGTATTTGTCAATCTCGATCTTGACGCTGCCCCGCTCAGGCAACAGGCGGCAGACCTCGAAACCGAAATACGTGCCTTTTGTCCGCGGGTAGACGAGGTTGTATTCGCGCAACGTGATTATTTCGATGTTGCGAGTAACTGGAAGGTTCTGGTCGACAATTTCCTCGAATGCTATCACTGCCATCCGGCGCACAAGGATTTTGTGAACCTGGTTGATATGAAGAGCTACACCACCACGGTGCACGATATCTACTCGAGCCACGTATCCGACGCGGCCGCCACGACCGAGAGCAGTGCTTACCATTTTGAAAAAGGCGAGATTGATTTTGGTTATGCCGGATTTTTTCTGTGGCCTAACCAGACAATCTGGATCTACCCGGGTGAACCCAATATCTCGGTCCTGCAAATGATTCCGGACGGGGCAGGTCGCACTATCGAATACCAGGACTGGTACCTGCCGAATCCGCAACCGAGCCAGCAGCAACTCGACGCGATGGACTATCAGCGTGACGTGTTGCAACCTGAAGACGTCGGCCTTTGCGAAAGTGTTTACCGGGGATTGAAGTCGAAAGGCTATAACCAGGGACGCTTCGTGGTGGACCCCGAACGTAGCGAATTATCCGAGCACGCGGTGCATCATTTCCAGCAACTCTACGTTGACGCGATGGGTGTCAGTCTGGATTAGTCCGCAACCCGGTTATCCAGCGAAGCCCTGCTGTCATCCCGCGCAAGCCCTGTTCCCGCTTCGCCCCGGCATCCCGTGGTTTAACCGCGGGATTAAGTCTAAACTCTTAGATGATGCTATCTTAACCAGCCCGATTGTAAATTGAGGTACAGGTTTGCAATGGTCAGTGAGCGGCGTAACATTGGCTGAACGATGAATTTGAAGCGCTACATTCCAGACCACGCGGTGACGACGGTACCGGTGCTAGCGCTGTTGGTTGCGCTGCATTTCTTGCTGTCACCCGATGATCCCATGGAAGATGGTATCGAGTCCACCCAGGGCCTGCCTGCTTTTTACGATCACTGGCAGCGTGGCCTCGAAGTCGACGAGTTTGATATCGATGCCGAACTGGCGCGACTCGAGCTCGATGATGCCAGGCGTGACCGCTTGATCCGCGACCTGTTGCACCAGGGGAAATTCAAGCAGGCGCGCACCCAGTTACTCGAAGTGGCGGCGTCGTCGATACTGCAGGATGATCAAACCCGGCTAGGCGATACCCTGCAGCTACTCGGTGAAGTCGCGATCAATCAGCAAGAGTTATCGTCGGCCGAGATTTATTTGCAGGAAGCGCTTTACCTCGCCATGTCGCAGGACAATGTTGCCGGTACCGCGCGCTGTTACCAGTTACTCGGGCAATTGAATATCCGTGCGCGCGAACTGGCGCGACGCGCGGCCAATACCTATGACGAGCTGTGGCAGGCGCGTAACTCGATAGCGCGCGGGATTTACCACGGCGTAAACGATAATCTGCAAAAGGTTATCCAGGATAACCTTGAAATTAAACGCTTCGGCGCCGCTGCCGATGCCTGGGAGGCGCTGGCCTCGCTGCACGACAAGGTTCAAGATGGCTACCTGGCGCAGCAGGCGCGTATCGAGGCGGCCAGGCTGTTTGCCGCGACCGGTCAAATGAACCACGTGCAGCGTTTGATGGATGGCCTGGACCGCAGTTTGATTAGCGATACCGATATGGGTGATATCGAGCGCGAAATCGAAGGCCTGTTCCAGCAACACCAGCAGGACCTGGTAAAAACCTCGCAGGCGCGTGATTACCAGATGCTCTATCATCACTACCTGCGTATCGGCCAGCTTGAGCGTGCCTGGAACTTCAGGATCAAGTCTGCCGAAACACTCGCCAATACCAGTGATCGCTCGATGTATCAGCGTCAGGCCGATGTTATCGCGGTGCTTTACAATTCCAATTTCGCGATGGACAGGGCCAAGCACTATCTCGACCAGGCCGGTAAAATTTACACCGATGGTGGCCTGCCAGATCAGCTCGAACAAACCCGGGAAATGGAAGCGCTGATCTATTAACCGGAACTCCACCGTATGACCAATAACAAAGAAGCCGAAATCGACTCCCGTGATCTGCGACGTGCATTCGGACATTTTGCCACTGGCGTTACCGTCGTAACCACGCTTGATACGTCCGGCGCTCCCTGTGGTTTCACGGCCAATTCGTTTACCTCGGTTTCCATCGATCCACCCCTGCTATTGGTCAATATTGCGAGATCGGCGTACGGATGTGATGCGTTCACCGGATCGCATGGATTTGCGGTCAACATTCTTGCCGCCAACCAGCGTGATCTGTCGAATCGCTTTGCCAGGGCGGGTGCCGATAAATTCGCTGACCAGGATTGGCATGCCGAGATTACCGGTTCGCCGATTATCGAAGGAGTTGTAGCCTGGTTTGATTGCGAACATTTCGAGCAGGTCGAGGCTGGCGATCACATCATTTTGATCGGCAGGGTGGTGCAATACGCTTATAACACGCAAGCGCCGCTTGGTTTCTGTCGCGGTGCCTATGTCTCGTTTGGCATGACGCCGGGCATGCTGCAGCTGGTTTCGTCTCCTGGCAGTCTTCGGGTTGGAGCCATCATAGAATCGAATGGCCAGATACTGCTGGAACGCAATCATGAAACCGGGCAGTTACACCTGCCCGCATCTGATTCGGTAGGCAATGTCGCAACGCCCGACAGCCTGCTCGGTAAGCTCGCTTCTGCCGGCATCGAGGTTGACTTACCCTTTATCTACGCGGCATACCATGAAGATTCACGGCGCTTTGTTTATTATCTCGGCGAATTGTTATCGATAGACGATGCGGTTGAAACCAGCAGCATGCGTTTTTACGAGTTTGATAACATCACCTGGGAGGAAATTGGCGATAGCGCGATTATCGCGATGCTCGAACGCTATATCCGCGAAAAGAGACTCGGAAACTACAGTATTTATATCGGCGACCGGGCACAGGGTGAAGTCCACCCCGCTTAATCCGGTTTTAGTTTCCAGGCCAGGGCGCGATCTAAGGAAAATGACTAATTATCAACAATTTCCTCGTCCCCCGACGGTGTCGCGTTAAGGCAATGTGAAGTCGCTGCAGTGTTAGCTCAACTGCCAGTTAAAACCTATTCTCAGTAGCTTAACTGCCTGCTTTGGCGGCGCTTGATCGCGTGAGGTTTTTTTTCAAATGACAGATTACGATGACGACGACTACGACGACGAAGACGATCTCGATTTAAGCACCCTGCCTGACGATGAACTGGTCGAGCAAATGCACGACGATTTGTACAACGGTCTGAAGGAAGAAATCGCCGAAGGCACCGATATCCTGCTCGAACGTGGTTGGGACGCCAACAAGGTTTTGAACGAAGCCCTGGTTGCGGGCATGACGATCGTCGGTATCGACTTCCGCGATGGCATCCTGTTCGTGCCGGAAGTTTTAATGTCTGCCAACGCGATGAAAGCCGGCATGGCGATTCTCAAGCCCCTGCTGTCGCAATCGGACGAACCCACTGCTGGCAAGATGGTTATCGGTACCGTCAAGGGCGATATCCACGATATCGGTAAAAACCTGGTCTGCATGATGATGGAAGGTGCGGGCTTTGAAGTTATCGATCTGGGCATCAACACGCCGGTCGAAGATTACCTCGCCGCGCTCGAGGAGCACAAGCCTGAAATTCTCGGCATGTCGGCGCTGTTAACTACCACCATGCCTTACATGAAAGTCGTCATCGATACCATGAAAGAGCAGGGTATTCGTGATGATTACATCATCCTTGTCGGTGGCGCACCATTGAACCAGGAATTCGGTGAAGCTATCGGTGCCGATGCCTACTGTCGTGATGCCGCGGTTGCGGCCGATACCGCGAAGCAACTCGTTGCCGAAAGGCGGGCCGGCTAAAGGCATCGGGCCAGGCTGCCGGAGTGTTAGCGCGGGATGAAAAAATCAGACTCGATACTGGTAATCACCTGCGCCGCGATCGCGCGCGAAGTTAATGAAATAAAGAAACTCGGACAGTGGTCGCAAATGGATCTGCAGGCCATTACCGCCGACCTGCATGCTCGACCCGAAAAAATTCCGGCCGCGGTTGCCGACAAGATTGACCGCGCACGCGACCAGTACGACCATATTTTTGTTGCCTACGGAGATTGCGGAACCAGCGGCGAACTCGACCGCGTACTCGAGGCGAAAGGCGTTAAGCGTCTGCCGGGTGCGCACTGTTACGATTTTCTCGCTGGACGCGAAAACTACGAACAAATGCAGGAACAGGAGCCGGGTACTTTTTACCTGACCGATTTCCTGGCGCAACATTTTCAACGCCTGGTGATCGAGATACTCGGGATCGATCGCCATCCCGAGCTACTGGAGATGTACTTCGGTAATTACACGCGTCTGGTTTACCTGGCGCAGACGGATTCGGACGAGTTGACTAAGCTGGCGCGCGCTGCGGCCGATCAGCTGGGTTTGCGTTTCGAACGCAAATTCACCGGCATGGGGGAAATGGTGCCGGAACTCGATGCGGCGATGCAGGAGGCGATGTGGGCCAAATAAAAATAGTCTACTGGCGCGATATTCCTGGACAGGTCGTGATTCGTGAAGGCCGTCGCAGTAAACGGCTGCGGCTGCCGCTGCGTTTCATGAAAGCGATCGAGCGCGCCGGGTATCGTCTCAAGAAGAAACAGCAGGATGCATTATTCGAGCCCTGGCACGATGTGACCCAGTCTTTTGACGGTGATATCAATGAGCAGGCAGCGCAGCTGGTACAACAGCTGGAGGAACGTTACACGGATGACGTTCTGGAAACTTTAATTCGAGCCAGCGGCGTTGACGAAACCCGCAGCTCAAACACCTGAGCGGAGCAACCCTTGTATAAAATTCGTCAGTGGTCGGTTAAGCATTCGAGAAAGCTGGAATCGCTTTATCGAAACTTTGAACCGGTATTGATCAGGCTGCACCCGATATTCAAGACGCTTGGCTACGGGCGGCTTGAAAAACCGGTGCGCGTGCTCGAGAAAACGGTAAAGGGTTTAATGTTCGATTGCCAGATGTGCGGCAAATGTGCGCTTAGCGCCACCGGCATGTCCTGTCCGATGAACTGCCCGAAATCGATTCGCAATGGCCCCTGTGGTGGTGTCAGGCTGAATGGTCACTGCGAAATCAAACCCGAAATGCGCTGTGTCTGGGTAGATGCCTGGCAGGGCAGTAAGCAAATGCGGGATTCGCAGGCAATCCAGCAGGTGCAGATACCCGTCAACCATTTGCTCAAAGACAGTTCGTCGTGGTTACGCGTGGTACGCAACGAGTATGCCGCGCGGGAACAAGAGACCGTCCAATGAGCGTGACTCGTGAACCGCATCCTGGTAATCCGCTGGAGCCAAAAGAAGGGCACGTTTCGACCGGGCGTCTCGAGCGGGTTCTGCGTTCCGGGAAATTCGCAGTTACCGCGGAACTGGCGCCACCGGACTCCGCGCTGGCAGAAGACGTTTACGAACGCGCGCGCCTGTTTGACGGTTACGTCGATGGAATGAATGCGACCGATGGTTCGGGGGCGCATTGCCATATGTCCAGCGTTGCGATGTGTGCATTGCTTACCAATGTCGGCTACTCGCCCGTGTTGCAGATATCCTGTCGTGACAAGAATCGTATCGCGATCCAGGGTGATGTGCTCGGGGCCGCAGCGATGGGTGTATCAAACGTACTGTGTTTGAGTGGAGACGGGGTTCAGGTTGGTGATCATCCGGAAGCCAAGCCGGTATTCGATCTCGACAGCATGTCGCTGCTTGAAACCATTCGCATCATGCGCGATGAATCGCGCTTCCTGAGCGGCCGGGCAATTACGTCACCACCGCAACTGTTTCTCGGCGCCGCGGAGAATCCGAGCGCGCCCCCGTTTGATTTCAGGCCCTATCGGCTGGCCAAGAAGATAGCCGCGGGCGCCCAGTTTATTCAGACACAGTATGTTTTTGATATCGATCATTTGCGTGCCTTCATGACTAAATCGCGAGACCTCGGATTGCTCGAGCAGTGTTTCATTATCGCGGGCGTGGGACCGCTGGCCTCGGCTCGTACCGCGCTGTGGATTCGTAACAACGTGCCTGGCATCCATATCCCGGATGCAATAATAAAGCGGCTCGAGGGCGCGCAGGAACCGAAAAAAGAGGGCCGCAAAATCTGCATCGAGCTGATTCAGAAGATCAAGGAGATCGAAGGTGTCAGCGGCGTGCACGTGATGGCCTACCGCCAGGAAGAAGCGGTCGGAGAAATCATTCAACAGTCTGGCGTGCTTGATGGGCGAGTCCCGTGGTACCCGGGTTGTGAGGTTCAGTCCAATTCTGCCTGAATCCGGGTTTGAATGGGTTCAAGAGTCAGAGAGTTGAAATTTTGAGGATATAACAATGACCGAAACGGTTGTCAGTTCAGCAACAAAAGAATTAGTGATTGGCTTTGAGCGTCCGTTCGTACTTATCGGCGAGCGCATCAATCCAACCGGCCGTAAAATTATGGCCGAAGAGATGAAAAATGGTGATTACAGCCGCGTGCAGGCCGATGCGCTGGCGCAGGTCGAGGCAGGCGCGCACATGCTTGACGTGAATGCCGGGATTCCGCTGGCAGACGAGCCGCGCATTCTGGCCGAAGCGATCCAGCTGGTGCAGAGCCTGACCGACGTGCCGCTGAGTATTGACTCGTCCATCATCGATGCGCTCGAAGCCGGGCTTGCCGTCTACCAGGGGAAAGCGCTGGTTAATTCGGTGACCGGTGAAGACGAAAGCCTGGAAAGGGTTCTGCCGCTGGTCAAGAAACACGGGGCCGCGGTGGTCGCGATTTCAAATGACGAAACCGGTATTTCAGAAGATATCGACGTGCGCTATAACGTCGCCAAAAAAATTGTTGAACGCGCCGCTGACCACGGAATTCCGGCAAGCGATGTTGTTGTCGACCCGCTGGTCATGCCGATCGGTGCGATCAACAGTGCCGGACGCGAGGTGCTCAGGTTGATCCACCGCTTGCGTACCGAGCTCAAGGTCAACACGACCTGTGGTGCGTCCAACGTCAGTTTCGGATTGCCCAATCGCAATGGTTTTAACGGTGCGTTTATCAGCATGGCGATCCAGGCCGGGATGACTTCGGCGATAACCAACCCGTTGCATGCCGAAGTCGTCGCTGCGAGTCTCGGCGCCGATGTCATGCTCGGCAAGGACCCGGATTGCGCACGCTGGATCAAACACTTTCGTGAACCTGCACCCGAGGGCAGTGTCGTGCGCGGCACCGGTCGTCGTGGCGGACGTCGGCGTCGCTCGGTCGCCTGAGTTGATTCGCTGAAACCGGGTTGAATTACCTTGGAAGAAGAAGCCAGTGTTTTATTCATGCCTTCGGGTCTGCGTGGCCAGGTGCCGGTCGGGACCACGGTGCTCCAGGCAGCCCAGCGCCTGGGCGTTGATCTAGAATCAATCTGCGGCGGCCAGGGTAAGTGCCGCAAGTGTCAGGTGTTACCCCAGGAAGGAGAATTTTCGAAACACGGGATTGTTTCTCGCGCCGAGCACCTTTCCGAACTCACCGAGACCGAGCTTCATCACCAATCCAGGAAACGCCTCAAAAACGGTCGGCGTCTCGGATGTAATGCCCGTATCCTCGGTGACCTGGTGGTCGACGTTCCCGAAGAAAGTCAGCAGCACAAGCAGCATATTGCCAAGGCGGTTACCGCCTACGATATCCAGGTTTTGCCGGCGGTTCGGTTGTACACCGTGACCTTGCCGGAGCCTGACATGCATTCGCCGATTTCCGACAAACGCCGCCTGCAGCAGGCCCTGGTGAAAGAACATGAATTACCCGTCATGGATTGCGAACTGTCGCAACTGCGATTGCTGCAACCCGCGCTCGCAAAAGCCGGCCGCAAGATTACCGTGGCGGTATACCAGTTCCAGCAGATAATTGGCGTCTGGCCGGGTGAAAAAAAGGAAATCTTCGGGCTGGCGGTCGATCTCGGTTCGACCACGATCGCGGCACAGCTCTGTGATTTGTATACGGGCGAAGTGGTTGCCACGGCAGACACGATGAATCCGCAAATCCGCTTCGGTGAGGATTTAATGAGTCGCGTCTCTTACGTAATGATGAATGAGGGTGGTGATACCGCGATGACGCAGGTGGTTCGGGAAGCCTTTAACCAGCTTGCCAGGCGTGCCGCCAAGTCGGCCGGTGTACAGCTCGAGGACATCCTGGATATGACCGTGGTTGCCAATCCGATCATGCACCACCTGTTTCTGGGTATCGATCCGACGCCGCTGGGTACCGCACCGTTTACGCTGACGACCGATCAAATCCAGGTATTGCGTGCCGCCGAACTCGATATTCAGCTGCACCCGGAAACGCGCGTATGTACCTTGCCCTGTATTGCCGGCCACATCGGTGCCGACACTGCCGGGGTCATCCTTTCGGAACGACCGGACCTGGCCGAGGAAAACGTGTTGCTGGTTGACGTCGGCACCAATGCCGAAATCGTGCTCGGGAATCGCCATCGCCTGCTGGCGGCATCCAGCCCGACGGGTCCTGCCTTCGAAGGTGCGCAGATAACCTCGGGGCAGCGCGCCGCTCCAGGCGCGATCGAACGCGTCCGTATTGATCCGGAGACACTGGAGCCGAGTTTTCGAGTGATTGGATGCGAGGCCTGGTCAAACGAACCTGACTTCGTGGACAAGAGTGCACGGGTCGGGGTTAGCGGTATTTGCGGATCCGGCATTATCGAAGTGGTCGCGGAAATGTTCCTCGCCGGCATCATTGATCAGGACGGTGTGATTGGACCCGCCCCGGGTATAAACAGCGAACGCATTGTTAAAGATGGCCGCACCTATTCTTACCTGCTGCAGGATGGCGAACGTCCGATTCGGATTACCCAGAACGACGTGCGTGCGATCCAGCTTGCCAAGGCTGCGCTGCATGCCGGAACTCGCCTGTTGATCGACCACATGGGTATCGATAAGGTTGATCGCATCGGCCTGGCCGGTGCCTTTGGCAGCCATATAGATGTCAAGTACGCGATGGTGCTGGGATTGATTCCGGACTGCGATCTTGACAATGTCGGGTCGGTAGGTAACGCGGCAGGTACCGGCGCGCGTATCGCCTTGTTGAATTTCCCGTCACGCGTAGAAATTGGTGAAATCCTGCCGAAAGTGGAAAAAATCGAAACCGCGATAGAGCCCAAATTCCAGGAGTATTTTATCGACGCGATGGCGTTACCGCACAAAACCGACGCTTACCTGGAACTCTCGAAGGTCGTGAAACTGCCCGCACCCACGGCCAAGGTCGAGGGTAGCCCGGGCGACGAGCGTAAGCGCCGCTCCCGTCGTCGTCGCGATCGCGCTTAACTTGCGAGATCGGCTTCCTCGGCGGCGGATTTCAGCTGCAGTTTACGACGTTCGTCGCGCGGCGGAATACCGAAAAGGTCGCGGTAACATTTACTGAAATGTGGTGCAGAAATGAATCCGCAGGCAAGCGCGATATCGACGATCGACTTGCTGGTTTGCAGCAGCAACAGGCGCGCACGGTTGAGACGCAGGTTCAGGTAATAACGCGTCGGCACGCAGTTTAAATGTTTCTGAAACAGGCGCTCGAGCTGGCGCCTCGAAATACCGACGTAGTTGGAGAGCTCGTCGAGACTGATCGGTTCTTCGATATTGGCTTCCATTAAAGTCACGGCCTCGGTGAGCTTGGGTTGATTCGAACCCAGTGCCAGGTGCAGGGGTATGCGCTGGCGATCGTCCGAACTGCGGATACGTTCACACATGAATTGTTCCGATATGTGGGTAACCAGTTTGTTGCCGTGACGGTCATGGATCAGTTTCAGCATCATGTCCATCGAGGCCTGCCCACCCGCGCAGGTAATTCGATCCCGATCAACCAGGAACAGGTCGTCGCTGACGTTAACCTCGGGAAATTCCTCGCGCAGACTGGCGATGTTTTCCCAGTGAATGGTACATTTGTAGCCATCCAGTAAACCGGCACGGGCCAGCAGGTAGCTACCCGTGCAGAGGGCACCGATGATGATGTTGTTGCGCTTGGCGATTCGGCGCAGCGCAAACTGCAGTTGCTTGGACCAGGCATCGACGATGTCGGCGCCGCCGCAAACAAACAGAATGGACATCTCACCGGCATTCTCGATGCTGTCGTCAGGGGTAACTTCCAGTCCGTTACTGGCCTTTTCCGGTAAACCATCGATGGTATAAACGCTCCAGCGATAGAGTTCCCTGCCGGCATCGCGATTGGCCATACGCAACGGCTCGATGGCCGAGGTAAACGCAATCATCGAGTAATTTGGGACCTGTAAAAAACCGAAGTGCTCGGGTTTTGATGCGGTTTTTTCGTCAGTCATAGGGTTGATTGTAGCGGACTGCCTCCCGATTTTGATCACTACTTGATCAAGCCCGCAAAATACTAGTCTCTTAATTCGGCTATTGCACGTCATTTTTCAACTCTCGCCAGCCAGCCCGAACCCGTTGTCGAGGATGGAAAACGATTTTCTCGTAAGCGCCTTTCCCTGTGAAAACGACGACGGGCTCTGATTGAGGTTGGTAATTAAAAAAAACTATTAGAACACTTCAGTAATTGCCCGCATCGGCCGATATAGTTGCTGTCGCCACAACAGCGGCGATGCATAAGTGCGTTCCTGGTAGATTGAAGAATACCTTTCATCCGGTTTGCGTGAAGAATATGGGTAAACATCTGATTGAGAAAATTAATACCGTAAAGTTAAGCATTGCCGTTCTGGCGGCTAGCCTGATGGCTATACCAAATGCTGTGCTGGCATCGACGCCGACCATCGAGCTCAGTGAAACCGAGCAGCAATGGTTGCAGGCGCACCCGTCGATTCGGCTGGCGATCGATATTGACTGGTCGCCCTTTGAATACGTCGATGGCGACAGCAACTACGTCGGTATGGCGGCCGAGTACATAAACCTGGTCGGAGAGAAGCTGGGTATCCGTTTCGATATCGAAAAGGAAAAGCCCTGGTCGGAAGTCGTCGACGCCGTCAAGAAGCGTGAACTCGATATGTTTTCATGCGTCGTTGCGACCGAGCAACGACGTGAATATGCGGATTTTACCAAACCTTACCTGTCGTTTCCGATGGTCATCGTCACCAGCGACCAGGTCGCATACGTCAACGGCATCAAGGATTTGAAGAACGAGACCGTCGCCGTGGTGCGAGGTTACGCAACCCAGGACTTGCTGGAAAAAGACCACCCCAACCTCGATCTTTTCCTGGCCGATAACGTCGCCGATGCGCTGGAGAAACTTTCCCACGGCAAGGTCTATGCCTACATCGGTAATATCGCTACCGTCAGCGATGTCATCCGGCGCGAAGGCCTGACCAATATCAAGATTTCCGGTGAAACCCCGTATAGCTATGAATTATCGATGGCGGTGAGAAACGACTGGCCGGAGTTCACGCCGATATTGCAAAAGGCGCTCGATTCCATTACCGAGCAGGAACGCGACCAGATTTATCGAAACTGGATTAAACTGCGTTACGAGCATGGATTCGATTATGACCTGCTGTGGAAGGTGCTGGCAGCGGTTTTCCTGGTGATCGGTATCATCCTGTTCTGGAACCGGCGTCTGTCGAGAGAGGTGGTCAGGCGTATCGAGGCCGAGAAGCGGGTTCAGGACGCTCATCAACGACTCGAGCAGGCGAACAATGAACTGGTCAGCTACGTCGACATCGTCGACAAGTATGTGATCACATCGTCGACCGATGTAAGAGGGGTGATCACGTCAACCAGCGACGCGTTTTGCGAAATATCCGGTTACAGCCAGGAGGAGCTGATAGGCGGTAACCACAGGATTGTCCGCCACGAAGATATGCCTGCATCGATTTACGAGGAACTGTGGAGCACGATCTCGAGCGGCAAAACCTGGGAAGGCGAGATTAAAAACAAGAAAAAGAATGGCGGCTACTACTGGGTGCAGGCCTATATTTCTCCTAATTTCGACGAACAGGGGAATATCTCCGGCTACACCGCGATTCGCGAAGATATTACCAACAAGAAGCTGGCCGAAGCGCTTTCGGTCACCGACGAGTTGACCTCTCTATTCAATCGACGCCAGTTTAATTACCTGTTTCCGCAGGAACTGGCGCGCGCCGAGCGCGACCGGAAAACCTTTGCGTTGATGATTATCGATGTCGATTACTTCAAGCCATACAACGACAACTACGGGCATCAACAGGGCGATAACGTTCTGCAGCAGGTCTCCCTGGCGCTAAAGGAAAGATTACGGCGCGCGAGCGACTTTGTCTTCCGCATCGGTGGCGAGGAATTCGCGGCTATCGTTACCGTCGACAACGGCGACGATGCGGTTGCTATTGCCGAAAATCTGCGTCAGGCGATCGAAGCGCTGGGGCTCGTGCACCAGCATAACCCGGTCTCGTCCGTGGTAACGGTATCCATCGGCCTGAAAATCCATCAATATCCCGATGAACAGCCTGCCGATATGGACCTGATCTATCGCATGGCCGACGACGCCCTTTACCTGGCCAAGGAGAACGGGCGCAACCAGGTGATCGAGCACGGCAGGACTGATGCAAGCGGAAAATCCGCAGCAGCAAACAGCTAATAGACAGCGCTATTACCATACTCGATGCAGGTATGTTCCGGAAGCCTCGGGCTGGGTGGACAGGCCTTTGCCGGAATCAAGTTATATTCCCCTGGTTGATATTGCGTGGTTTGTGCGAGATCCCGGCTTGCGCCGGGATGACGCTTCAGAGAGGAGCGCCTGCGGCGCTCTGATTATTTAAACCATTGAGTCAGGCATCGATTCTTTGCGCTGCTTGATGTAGGACAGCAGGGCTTCGTCGATGGCGGGATCTAGTGCAGGCGCCTCGTACTCGGCCAGCAGTTTCTTGAAGCGCTTGTTGCAGCGCTGCGGATTGCCATTGCTCGAAACTGTTATTGTCGGTAATCGGCGATCGGTAGAATGCGGTTTTAAAATTATTCTGCGTGTGATTGCATCCCAGGAAATGTACACCGGGGCCTACCTCGCGAATCGCGTCCATGGCCTGTCCGTTTTCGGAGAGATCGACACCTCCCAGCAGGATTTCCATCATCGCCGCCTGATCCGCGTCCATGATGAATTTTTCATAACCCATCGCGAGACCACCCTCCATCCAGCCTGCGGTATGCAATACAAAGTTAACGCCGGCCATCACCGCAGGGTAAAGCGTGGCGGCAGCCTCGTAGGCCGCCTGTGCATCGGGTAGTTTGGAACCACAGAGCCCGCCACCGGAACGGAATGGTACGCCGAGTCTGCGCGCTAGCGCCGCCATGACATAAAGCACCAGTGCTGGCTCCGGGGTGCCGAAGGTCGGGGCACCCGACTGCATCGACATTGAACTCGCGAAGCTGCCGAAAATAACCGGCGCACCGGGACTAACCAGCTGTACGAAAGTCATGCCGGCGAGTGCCTCTGCGAGCGACTGTGCCGCGGTGCCGGCCACGGTTACCGGCGACATCGCACCGGCAAGAATAAATGGCGTGATAATCGTGGCCTGGTTGTTTTCGGCATATACCTTGGCGGCACCCAGCATGGTATCGTCGAAGGTCATTGGCGAGTTTGCGTTGATCAGGCTGGTTGCGTAGGTGCGCGGGCGACCGGTCTCGGTATCGATATAATTTTCACCGGCAATGATTTTAATCATTTCGACCGTATCAAGTGCACGTTCGGGCGCGGTTACCGAGCCCATAAAAGCTTTATCGGAATACTTGATGTGTGAGTACACCATGTCCAGATGGCGCTTATTGACCGCAACATCAACCGGTTCGCAAATCGTGCCGCCGGAATGATGCAGGCTTGGTGACAGGTAGGCCAGCTTGACGAAATTCTGAAAATCTTCGAGTGTCGCATATCGGCGACCCTTGTCTAGATCAAATACGAACGGGCTGCCGTAGGCGGGAACGAAAACGGTGTTGTTACCACCAATCTGAACATTGCGCGCCGGGTTGCGTGCGTGTTGCGTGTATTCAGCGGGTGCCGAGGCCTGGATAACGGAGCGGCACAAGCCACGCGGGAAACGGACCGTGACGCCATCAATCTCGGCGCCGCCCTGCTTCAGGATCTCGAGCGCTTCCGGCATATCACGGAATTCGATACCAACCTCTTCAAGAATAGTATCGGCATTGTTTTCGATGATTTGCAGCCCTTCCTCGTCGAGCACCTCGAAGCAGGGGATCTTGCGCTTTATGTATGGCGCACTGACGTTTTCGGTTACAGCACCGGCGCGTCGCGTGTCTCGACCGCCGCGACCGCGTCGATTCCTGGTTGACCGTCTTGCTTCGCTCATGGTTGGCCTCGTAATCCTGTCGAAAGAATTGCGCAATAAACGATTAAGTATGGTTTTTGGCCATTTTCAGGGCTGATCCAAGCGCGACCCTGAACTGTTTGCCCGCGCCATATCAGTTTTTGGAGGGTAGTTTTGGCAGTTGTGGATGCAGGTAATATCGCTAGAATGTGGTTCGAATCCAGAGAAAACAACGGAGGCTGCGGTTATCAGCGATGATCCCGAAACAATCGGTATCCTTTTGATCGAGGGTTACCCGATCATTCCGTTCAGCTGTGTGGTCGATTCACTGCGCGCCGCCAATCGCTTGTCCGGCAAAAATCTCTATCAATGGGAATATTTCGCGCCCGATACCAATCCGGTATCTGCTTCCTGCGGTATTACCGTGCCGACGCAGGCGCTTGACGATGCAAAGGATCTGAAAACCCTGATCATTGTCGCACCCAACACCGCGCAACACTTTGACGATGCCAATACGATTAAGCTGTTGAAAACGATGGACCGACAGCAGGTAAATCTGGGCTCGGCAAGCTCTGGCAGCTTCATTCTCGCGCGTGCGGGACTGCTCGATGAATGTCGCTGCACCATCCACTGGGAGAACATTCCGGTTTTCAAGGAGCTTTATCCGCAGCTTGACGTCAGCTTCACGCTCTACGAAATTGCCGAGCGGCGCTTCACCTGTTCTGGCGGAATCGCGGCGCTCGATATGATGCTCAAGTTGATCGAAAATCAGTACGGTCGGAAACTCGCCCAGCAAATCTCGCAACAGTTTCAACACGATCGTATTCGAACCGAGATCGATTCTCAGCAAATGGCGGATCGCATGGACCTGGCAATGAATGCGCCCAAGCTGATCGATGTAATCAACCTGATGGAAAACAATATTGAAGTACCGCTGCCGCTACCCGCGATCGCCGCAAAATGTAAACTTTCGCTGCGCCAGATCGAGCGCCTGTTTCACAAGTATCGCAACGTCACGCCGAGCCAGTATTATCTGTCGTTACGCTTGATGCATGCCAAGCAGCTTTTACTCAATACCAACCACAGCGTGATCGATATTTCGCTGGCCACCGGGTTTGAAACCCAGTCCTACTTCACCGCCTGTTACCGCAAACATTTCGGCAGTTCACCGCGCAACCATCGATCGCAGGTGGCTACCGAGCATAAGGATTAGTCATGCGCACATGACCCAGTCTGCCGCAGTGCTAGGCGCCGGTATCGTCGGTATCAGTTGCGCGCTCGAGCTGCAGCGACGCGGCTACCAGGTGACACTCACCGATCGCCGCGGCCCCGGGGAAGAGACATCTTCGGGAAATGCGGGCATTTTAAGTTATAGCAATATCACGCCGCTGGCCGATCCATCGCTGCTGCCGCGCCTGCATCGCCTGATACTCAATCTCGATGCCGATTTCTCGATGCACTATCCCCACCTGATTTCTCTATTTCCCTGGTTGCTGCGATTCGTGTTGCGCTGTCGGCGAAAGACCTTTTTACACGATGGAGATGCAATGGCCGCATTGACGCTGACGTCGATTGATCTGCATAGGCAATGGATCGCCGAAGCAGGGGTAGAGGATCTGCTCAACCAGGTTGGCGGCCTGAAACTGTATCGACATCAGGCAACTTTCCTGCGCGATGAACTGGAGCGAGAGTTGCTGGAGCGTTGCGCGGTGAAGCACACTTTACTGAGCGCTGACCAGGTTTACCAGCTCGAGCCGGATCTGAAACCCGTTTTCGCGCGCGGCGTTTCGATCGATGAATCGGTTTCGATTCGCAATCCCGAGAAACTTTGTAAGGCCTATGCACAAATGTTTGTCGCGGCGGGTGGTCAGATCAGGCGGGCCGGCATTCAATCGCTGCGGCAGGTTGGCGCTGCTTGGGAGATGACCACCGACCAGGGGCTCGAAACCGCTGCCAGGCTGGTTGTCTGTATGGGAGCTTGGACCCCGGAACTGATCGGTCAGCTTGGATATTCCAATCCGCTCGCAATTGAACGCGGCTATCACACGATTCTGGCACCGGCAGCGGACGCCAGGTTATCCCGGCCGATCTTCGATGTCGATTCAGGCTACGTGATGGCCCCAATGGAGATGGGTTTGCGGGTTACCACAGGGACCAATCTGGCGCGGCGTGAAGCCGCGCCGGACCCGCGACAGGTGGCGCGAGTGATACCGCGAGTGCGCGAAGCCTTTCCGGTTGGTGACGTTATCATGCAGGATCCGTGGATGGGGAGACGCCCGACAGTGCCCGATACCCTGCCGCTGATCGGACCCGCACCGCATCATGAAAACCTGTGGCTTGCCTTCGGGCATTCACACATGGGACTGACGATGGGACCGATTACGGGGCGCTTGATCGCAAACTTTATCGACTCCAGCGAACAGCCGTTTCCGGTAAAGGCCTGCGACCCGGCGCGCTACCTTTAGCGGGTGCTAGCTGAATTTATTCAGGCTTTTAACCGCGCTGGAGCGTCCCAGCATCTCGCGGAAATTGGCAATCTCTGCGCGCTTGAATTCTGTTGCTTCCTTCAGTGCAGCCTGGAAATCGTCCGATTCCAGAATCGAGACATAGCGTTTGACGACTTTTGACAGCGGTTCGTAGGGTAGCTCGCAGGCATGGGCGTATTGATTGGTTGCCTCTCTATTAACCTCTGAAATTCGTGGTGAGCTGTCCACAAGGTCGAACGACATGTGCAGGCTGAAAGCCGCGTTGGTGAGGCAACGGTGCGGTACGCCCGCGCGCAGGTAAAGTGCATCCCCGGGGCGCATTGTAATTTCCTGCATTACCGGCCCAAGTTGCTCGTCATTCAAATCCTGGATACCGGCGTAGCGACGCTGCTGCGGTTGAAACAGCTGCCAGGTTTTCTTGCCGGCCAGGTGCACCACGAGCACGTCGTCGGCGTCGCAGTGACCCTCGTAGGCCTCGTTATCCTGTTGGGAAAAAAAGACTTCGCTGTTCGCCAGTACGCAGGGCAGCGAGTCGTCGAGCCTGGCGACAAATTCATTGATATTTGAATCCAGAATGTCGATCCCTTCGAGCACAACTGCAGCACCTTTGTTGATTTCGTTATTAAGAACCTGCTTGTCCATGAAGTTAAGCTGTTTGTTCTGAACTGTTTTATAAAAACAGAACTTTTCCAGTTCGACCCTTTCGCCATTGAGCTTGACATATACCCACTCTGGTTGCAGCAGCGGATTATTTAAATGGCGCTGCAGGTCGCTGACCGTGAAAAAACTGGGGTTATTTATAACTCCCGCTTTATAGCCGTAAGCCTCCGGCAGGTTCTGACGTTGTTTATGATAAAAATCAAGAAGTGTCTGGAGTTCTTTATGCAGCTTTTGTTTCATATTGTAAAACTCATTAATTTCTAAAAACCAACTTAAGCGCTCATCGCGAATTTTGACACCGATAGCCTTGCTTTGCTATTTCTGAAAATGAAAACTTGCCTGTTCGGGCTCAAGTGATTTGTTACCAAGAATAAAATCCGCGGCACGTGCCGCGATCATTTGGATGGGAGCGTTGAGATTACCGCTTACAATATCGGGCATCACCGAGGCGTCGACCACGCGTAATCCGTCGATCCCGTGCACCTTCAATTCCCGATCGACGACGGAATTATTATCGTTGCCCATGCGACAGCTGCAGCTGGGATGGTAGTCAGTGGATGCCGTTGCGCGAATCCAGTTTTCGATGTCGGAATGCGACCTGGCCTTGACCGGCGGCTCGGTGCGTTCGCCGCGAAATGCAATGAATGCGGGTTGCGAAATTAATTCATTAATCTTGTGATAACCCTCGACCAGTTCATGCAGGTCAGAATCCTCGCCCAGGTAGTTGAAATTTACCACCGGCTTGTCTGCCGGGTTAGTCGAATTCAGCGAGATATGACCCCTGCTGGCCGGCCTTAACTGGTCGACCTGCAGCGTGAAGCCCTGTGAAAGCCTTATTTTTCGGCCCTCGTAGGTTGCCGCAATCGGTGCAAAATGATACTGCAGGTTTGGATAGTCAACGTTTTGATTACCTCGTATCAGGCCCCCGGCTTCCCAGATGTTGGACGCACCGAAACCATCGCGATACCGGAGCCAGCGCAAACCGATCTTGAGCTTGTTCCACGGGCGGGTGACGTGCTGATAGGTGATCGGCCGCGTGCATCTCCAGGTGCAGTGAATCTTGAGGTGATCCTGCAGGCTTTGTCCCACGCCCGGCATTTCCTGCCGGATTGTAATATCGTGCTTTTTCAACTCTTGTGCCGGGCCCAGGCCCGAAAGCATCAACAACTGGGGCGATTTTCTCGCGCCGCAGGAAACGATGACCTCGCGGCTGGCACGAATGATCTGGATCTTG
>CALZHS010000013.1 GCA_945787265.1 uncultured Gammaproteobacteria bacterium
TGAAGCGGGCCTGATAAATCGCCATGATCGGGCCGAGCCCCATCGATACGGTCGGAAATTGCCAGAAATCCGGCATCAACCACGGATGCGGGTAGGAAGAGAGACCGTTTTGATCGAGCGCTTCCTGCCGAAATGCTCTCAATTGATCTTCGCTGATACGCCCTTCGAGGAAGGCACGCGCGTAAACGCCGGGTGCCGAGTGCCCCTGGAAAAAAACCAGGTCGCCCTTGTGCTCTTCGTTGGGCGCACGAAAAAAGTGCATGAATCCCACGTCGTAGAGCGTCGCAGCCGATGCAAAACTGGCAATATGTCCACCCAGTTCGCTCGACTTGCGATTGGCATGCACGACCATCGCCGCGGCATTCCAGCGGATGACCGAGCGGATGCTGTGCTCGATCGCCTGGTCACCGGGAATCGGACGCTGCTGGGTAACCGGAATCGTGTTGACGTATGCCGTATTGGCGGAGAAAGGGAGATAGGCACCCGAACGCCGGGTTTTATCGATGAGTCGCTCGAGCAGGAAATGAGCTCGCTCGGGACCCTCGCGCTCGAGCACCGAGTCAAGCGATTCTATCCATTCCTGAGTCTCTTCAGGATCAATATCGGTTGGATCTGCCACGTGCATTGCCTTTGTTTTAGTTTGGCGGGATTATACAGCATATTATTCCGCCTCCAGATGTTATTATCATACCCAATATCAATATCCGTATTCTATATCCAGGCTCAGTAATCGATGAATAAGCTCACCATCATCACACCCGATGACTGGCATCTGCACCTGCGCGACACGCCGTACATGGAGGCCGTTGTGAACCATACGGCACGACAGTTCGCACGCGCGATCATCATGCCGAACCTGAGCCCGCCGGTACGTACCTGTGCCGAGGCAATGGCTTACCGGCAACGGATTCTGGCGGCACTGGCGGCACTACCGGCACAAAGTGCCTTTACGCCACTGATGACGCTGTACCTGACCGACAACACGCAGGTCGAGGAAATCAGGGAGGCAAGTCAATCAGAATATATCCATGGCGCCAAGCTTTACCCGGCAGGTGCGACCACCAACTCGGAGGCCGGTGTTACCGAGCTGGCGAAACTTGATCGCGTGTTCGAGGCAATGCAAGAGCACGGCCTGGTATTGCAGGTGCACGGAGAGGCTACCGCACCGACGGTCGATGTTTTTGATCGCGAAAAAGTATTCATCGAAGAGAGTCTCTCGAAAATTCGTAAAGACTTTCCCCAACTGAAAATCGTGTTTGAACATATCACTACGCGGGAGGCAATTGATTTTGTGCGCGCCTGCGATGCCAACCTGGCCGCCACGATAACTCCGCATCATTTACTGATAAACCGTAACGCTATATTTGAAGGCGGTATCAGGCCACATCATTATTGCCTGCCAATCGCCAAGCGCGAACAGCATCGGCAATCACTTCTCGAGGCCGCGACTAGCGGCGAAAGCCAGTTTTTTGCCGGCACTGACAGTGCCCCGCATAGTAGAAGCTCGAAAGAATCTGGTTGTGGTTGTGCCGGCATTTACTCTGCTTTCAGCGCGCTTGAGTTCTACGCCGAGGCCTTTGATCAGGTGGGCGACTTTACCCATTTCGAAACTTTCCTGAGCCGCAACGGGGCTTCTTTTTACGGACTCCCACTGAACCAGGGATCGATCACCCTGAAGCGCAGCGAGTGTATAATTCCGGACTCGCTGCCCTACCCTGACTCGAGCCTGATACCGTTCAGGGCGGGACAGACGCTGCACTGGAAAACCGCTGATAATGACTGAATCGACTTGCTTGTCGCAGCGTTTTCGAGGTTACCTTCCGGTCGTTGTCGATGTCGAAACCGGGGGTTTTAACGAGCTAACCGATGCCTTACTGCAAATTGCCGCAGTACTTATCGATATTGATGAACAGGGGCAACTCTATTGCAGCGAAACTGTCTCCTGTCACGTTACCCCTTTCGAGGGTGCCAATCTCGATCCTAAATCGATGGAGGTAAACGGTATCGACGTCGACCACCCGTTTCGACTTGCGGTAGATGAAAAACAGGCGCTACCGAGGATTTTCAAACCGGTGCGCGAAGCGATCAGGCATCACGGCTGCAAGAAAGCCATACTGGTTGGACACAACGCGCATTTCGATCTCAAGTTTATCAATGCCGCGGCGGCTCGAGCCGGCATAAAGCGCAATCCCTTCCATCCATTCAGTACCTTCGACACCGTCACCCTCGCGGGCCTGGCCTATGGCCAGACCGTCCTGGCGCGAGCCGTCAATTCGGCCGGGGGCGAATGGGATTCAAACGAGGCGCATTCGGCAGTCTACGATGCCGAAATGACGGCCATGTTATTCTGCAAAATCGTCAATGACACGGCATTTGTCCAGCCCTAGTGCAGGATTTACTCTATACTCCGGCTTAATAAAATCATCCGTCTCAAGCCTTGCGCAAAGAAGACCTCTCCATCGTTGTCGTTGATGACCTGCAGTTTAGCCGCGAAGTGATTAAATCCGGTCTCGGCAAAGCAGGGTTTACCGACATACGCACCGCTTCGTCTGCAGACGAAGCACTCTACCTGCTGAACCAGAGACGCGCACACGTGGTGCTGGCTGATTTCTGGATGCCGGGCATGAACGGTCTCGAGATGACCGACCTGGTTCGTCGCTGGGATGAAAACAATGACCGCTATACCGGCATCGTACTGCTGACCGCGGAAGATACCGCTTCGAGTATCGTGGTAGCCTTTGACCGAGGGGTTGACGACTTTATATCCAAGTCCGCAAACCAGTACGAACTCGCGGCACGTGTTTTTGGTGCCGGAAGAAATGCCTACCAGCAAAATGAACTTCGCGAGCGGATGCGCAACCTCAGCAGCCAGTTCCTGCGCGTCAAGCAATACAGCCTTCAGGACCCGGAAACCAACCTGCCGAATCGGGCGCAGCTGGAATTGCATATCGAGTCATTAATCGAGCATTGCAATACCCGCGGTGGCGGGCTCGGGCTGGGTTTGATCGAGGTCAGTTCACCCAACAATGAGCTTCGTCTTGGAACCTTGAAGACGATCGCAAATTCGATCCAGCTCTCGCTGCGACCGATGGACATGGTATCGAGATTCAATATCAACACCTTTGCGGTTTCGGTGCAGTATCAGGATCCCGATATCTTTAATCCGGACCTGTTTGATCGCCTGATTCGAAGCATCAAGCGACACACCATGCAAGCCACCGACCAGGGAAAACAGCTGGATATTTCGATTGGCGTGTGGCACGGCTACGGAATGGACCCCGCGCCCTCGGTATCGGAAATTATCAAGCTCGCACACCAGGCCTGCCAACCCATAACCCGGGCGACCTGAGAAGTTCCCGCCGTGGCGGGGATTTTAGTAAATCTTATTGCTGGGTCTGGCTTTTCTCGAGTGCCGCGTTGGCCAGTTTTTCCAGTTCGCCCGACTCGTGCATCTCGAGCGTAATATCACAGCCTCCAATCAATTCCCCGTCCACGTAAACCTGGGGAAAGGTCGGCCAGTCAGCAAACCTCGGCAGGTTCTGGAATATTTCCGGATCTGATAAAACGTTGACGTAAGCAAACTCGATCTCCAGGGACTTAAGTGCTTCGGCGGTCCTGCTTGAAAAGCCACACTGTGGCAGTTGCGGGGTGCCCTTCATATAAATAATAACCGGGTGGGTTTCGACTTGCTGCTTAATACGTTCCAGGACGTCCATTGAATACCTCGAGAATAACCAAGTAAAATACTAAAGTATTATCATAACCGTTTTTTTCAAGCAGGGAAATCAGGTTTCGTCTATATCTCGACGGGATCCACATGTTGCTGCAGCCAGTACTCGAGCAAGGCACTGTGCCAGAGTTTACTGCCGTTCAAGCGCGTGAAATGCTGCTCGGGTTCTGCCAGCAAACGATCAATGTATTCGCGGTTAAACAATCCCCGCTCCCGGCTGCGCTGGCTATTCAGGGTATCTGCCATGAACTGGTAAAAGTCACCCCTGACATATTTTAATGCCGGCATCGGAAAGTAACCCTTCGGCCGATCGATCACGGCATCCGGGATCCGACCGCGTGCGATTTCCTTGAGCACCCCCTTACCTTCATGCTTTAGCTTGAGCTCGGGCGGACAGGACGCCGCGAGTTCGACAAGATGATGGTCGAGAAACGGTACCCGCGCCTCGAGCCCCCAGGCCATGGTCATGTTATCAACCCGCTTTACCGGATCGTCGACGACCAGGGTAGTAACGTCAAAACGCAATACGGCATCCAGAAAATTATCGGCCTGATCGGTATTCAGGTGCTCTTCGATGAGCGCGGCGGTATGGTCCTCGCCCCGGTATGCTGCTGCAACCGTATCACAGAACTCGTCATGGTCTCGATCGATGTAATGGTTTGAAAATCGATCCAGTACGTTTCCTTCGGCGGCCCACATTTTGGCGTACCAGAAGTAACCGGCAAAGACCTCGTCTGCGCCCTGCCCGCTTTGTACCACTTTTACCGATTTTGAAACCTGTTCGGAAAGCAGATAAAAAGCGACCGCGTCCTGGCCAAACATGGGCTCCGCCATCGCGTTAACCGCTTCCGGAAGACGGGTTAGCACGTCAGCATTGGGAATCAGGAATTTTTTATGATCGGTGGCGTAGCGCTCGGCAACCGGGTCGGAAAATTCAAACTCGTTGCCTCTTTCTTCGGGTTGGTCCTCGAAACCAATGCTGAAGGTGCGGATGTCGCTCTGCCCTGCCTCTGCAAGGAGGGCCACCAGCAGGCTCGAATCCAGCCCGCCGGAAAGCAGTACGCCGACCGGCACATCAGCGATGGTCAGTCGCTTCTTGACCGCCTGCATCAGCGAGTCGTGAATTGCCTGCGTCCATTCCTCGTCCGACATCGGCTCCGCGGGACGCTTCGCCAGCAGGGTCCAGTATCTTTCATCGGTCACCTTCGCGTCCGGTGTTACCTTCATGTAGAAGGCTGGCCGACATTTCCTGATGGATTTCAACAGCGTCCGCGGGGCGGGTATCACGGCATGCAAACTCAGCTGGTGATGCAGCCCAACCGGGTCGATCTCGGTCGAAAACAAGCCGGTTGCCAGTAACGCCTGCGGGTTTGAAGCAAAATAAAAGCCCTGCGCAGAAAGCGCGTAATAAAGCGGCTTGATTCCCATGCGGTCTCGCGCCAGGAAAAGGTTTTGTCGTTTCGAATCCCAGATAGCAAATGCAAACATGCCGTGTAATCGTTCGACACAGGCGTCACCCCAGCAGGCGTAAGCATTGATAATAACCTCGGTATCGCTGTGTGAATTAAAGCGGTAACCTCGTGCAATAAGATCTTCGCGCAGCTCGGGGTAGTTATAGATAGTTCCATTGAAGACAATCGCGTAGCGCCTGCTGTGATCCAGCATCGGTTGATGTCCCAACTCCGACAAGTCAATTATTGCCAGGCGACGATGTCCAAGCATAACCGGACCATCGAAATACTCGCCCTTATCATCCGGACCGCGCTGGGCGACTCTCGCCGACATGATGCTCGCATAGTCAGGATTTATCGAGCTACCGTCGAAACTCAGCGCACCAAATATGCCGCACATATATCCTCACAAAGCTGTTGTCATACTGGACCGGGGCAGGACCCTCGACGCATTGCACCCCATAACGAAAGTCCTTATACTCCGCCGCGTGTAGCAGGCATAGGCATTACAAACTTACCATGCCCCGTATTCTAAACGTTTATAACCGGGAGTCACCAAAATGAATCCGTTAAAATCAATCACCGGTACTATTGTTACAGGAATCGTGATCGCCGCGATCGTCATGGTTATCTTTGCGGACGGCATCAGCACCTCGATCCAGTGGTACGTCTGGCTGCACGCTCTGTCCGGCGTGGCCTGGATTGGCTTACTGTATTACTTCAATTTCGTGCAGGTGCCCGGCGTCGCCAAGGCACTGTCCGAGGCCGATAGTGGAGGCCCGGGACCCGCAGCGATCAATAAGTATGTCGCGCCAACCGCGCTGGCCTGGTTTCGCTGGGCTGCCGTCGTGACCTGGCTTTCGGGTGCGGCATTACTGGCTAGTTACGGCATCCTCGGTGCCGCCTTTACGTTTCAGGAAGGTGCTGCGGTAATCGGCGTTGGCGCCTGGCTCGGCACGATAATGCTGTTTAACGTCTGGGTGCTGATCTGGCCAAACCAGAAGAAAATTCTTGGTCTCGATGGCAAGACACATGAAGCCGGTGATATCGCAAAAGCAAAAACAATCGCGTTAATGGCTTCGCGCACCAACACGGCGCTGTCAATTCCGATGCTGTTATCGATGACTGCTTACGCCCACGGCGGCTACCCCTTCTGAAGCTGAAGTCAGACCTTTCCGAAGCCTCGTAATCGACGAGGCTTTTTTTTGCCTAAAAGCTTGTAATCGTTGGAAATCACTGTATGTTTTAGCGTTTTTTTCACGCTGCCAGCCAATGTCAAACCATTTGATCAATGCCTATCAATCGCTGCCCGTCAATTTTACCCACGGCGACGGTTGTTACCTCTGGGACACTGATGGCAAACAGTATCTGGACGCGCTTTGTGGCATCTCGGTCACCAACCTGGGCCACAACTACCCGCCTTTGACCGCCGCAATCCAGGAACAGGCGGCGACCCTGCTGCATACGTCGAACCTCTACTCGATCTCGTGGCAAACCAGACTGGCCGACCTGCTGTGTGCAACCACCGAAATGGACCGGGTTTTCTTCGCCAACTCTGGCGCCGAGGCAAACGAGGCGGCGATCAAGCTGGCGCGCCTGTATGGCCATCAAAAGGCTATCAAGGATCCGCACATCGTAGTGATGCAGAATGCCTTTCATGGTCGCACCATGGCAACGCTCAGCGCCACCGGCAGTCGCAAGGTGCAGGCGGGCTTCGAGCCGCTGGTCTCCGGGTTTGTGCGCGCCCCCTATAACGACCCCGCCGCGCTTGAAGCTATCGCGGAAAATAATCGGAAGGTCGTCGCAATACTGGTTGAACCGGTTCAGGGTGAGGCAGGCATCGTGATCCCCGAGCTTGGCTACCTGTCCGCACTGCGTAAAATTAGCGATCAAAACAACTGGCTGCTGATGCTGGACGAAGTGCAAACCGGCATGGCGCGCAGCGGCAAGATGTTTGCTCATCAGCACGAGGCCGTACTTCCCGATGTCATGACGCTCGCCAAGGCACTCGGTAACGGCGTTCCGGTTGGTGCATGCATTGCGCGGGGAAAGGCAGCCGAAGTCTTCCAGCCCGGCAACCATGGATCCACGTTCGGCGGCAATCCGCTGGCCAGCCGGGCAGCCTATACCGTTCTGACGAGCATGCTCGAAAACAGGATCGCCGATAATGCGGCGCAACGCGGAGCGCAGCTGGTCAATGCGCTGCAGCAGGGTCTGGCCGACAACCCGCGGGTGCTGGAGGTGCGCCACCTGGGATTACTGGTGGCAGTCGAAATGCGAATTCCCTGCCAGCCACTGGTCACACAGGCGTTACAACAGGGATTGCTAATTAATGTCACCGCCCAACGGACGATCCGCCTGCTGCCGCCGTTAATCCTCAGCGAAACGCAAACCGGCGAGATCGCCGACAGGCTGATCACCTGTATCAACCAATTCACGGAGTAGAAAAATGTCGACGCGCCATTTTTTAAGCTTGCTGGATTTCAGTAGCGAAGAACTGCGGGCACTAATCGCACACGCGATCGGCGTCAAGCAGAAATTGAAGCAGGGTACCCGGCATACGCCGCTGAGCGGAAAACTGCTGGCGATGATTTTCGAGAAATCCTCGACTCGCACCCGGGTATCGTTTGAGGCCGGCATGTACCAGCTCGGCGGACACGCGATCTTCATGTCGCCGCGAGACAGTCACCTGGGCCGCGGAGAACCGATCGAAGACAGTGCGCGCGTCATATCGAGCATGGTGGACGGTATCCTGATTCGCACCTTTGGCCACGAACGCATCGAAAAACTGGCACAAAACTCGCGCGTACCCGTTATCAACGGCCTCAGTGACTTGCTACATCCCTGCCAGTTGTTAGCCGACATGCAAACCTGGTTCGAACAACGCGCAGATATTGCCGGGGCCAGCGTTGCCTGGATCGGGGACGGTAATAATATGTGCCATTCCTATATCAACGCGGCGCTTAGGTTTGGTTTCTCGCTCAGGATTGCCTGTCCACCCGGGCATGAGCCGGCTGCCGAGCTGGTGAAAAGTGGCGGTGCATCGGTTACGCTTCATGATTCTGCCGAAGCGGCTGCCAGGGACGCTGACCTGGTCGTTACCGATGTCTGGGCCAGCATGGGCCAGGAGGAGGAACAACAGCAACGTGCCGCGACTTTCGCTGCCTACCAGGTTAACCAGGCGGTCATGGCACAGGCTGATGGAGATGCACTCTTCATGCATTGCCTGCCTGCCCACCGGGGCGAGGAAGTCACCGCCGAGGTTCTGGAAAGCCCGCAATCCGTGATCTGGCAGGAAGCGGAAAATCGACTGCATGCCCAGAAAGCACTGCTTGAATTCCTGCTTAAGCCCGGATTCTAACCGTCGAGCACTTCGAGCCGGTTGCGACCACGCTGCCTCGCCAGCTTGAGCGCGGTATCGGTTCTAACCAGCAATTCCCGCGCGGAAGATTCCGCTCTCACCGCCTGGCTGCCGAGCCCCACGCTCATTGTTACGAAAGCCTGGGTTGCAGACTTCACGTGTTCGATTTTTTGCTGTGCGAGGTTTTGCATGATCTCGAGCGCAACCAGGCGAGCAATTTCACCGCTCATACCGGGCAGCAGTACCGCGAATTCCGCGCCATGCAGGCGCGCTACCATTTGATCTGGTTGCAAAACCTGATTGCCCAGAATTCCCACAACCTGTCGCAGGCACAGATCCCCTGCCTCCTGGCCATAGTGTTCATTGAATTCATCAAAATAATCAATATTCAGTTTGATCAATGAAACCTGCAGGTTGCTGCCCCGGTACTGACGCCAGACCTCTTCCAGGTAAACGCGAAAGGCACGATAGTTCGATACACCGGTGAGCTCGTCACTGGTCGATATTTTTTCCAGCGCCTTGTTGGTTTTCGAAACCGACTCGAGCAGGCGCTGTAAATCTTCTATCAGGGTTTCATTGTCATAGCGATAATACAGCGCATCGTTAACCAGCTCATGCATCCGCTTGACGCTCACAAAACCTGCAATCATGAAAAACAGGTACAGGAAACTGAGGACAAAGCTTCCGGTATTCATTTGCAGGAACAACCAGATGGTCACCGGTAGCATAATTGTAATCATGTACGCTATATACACGCGCAGGGAGGTTGAAAGATAGGCGATGGCACCAGCACACATTGTCAGCAACATCGCGTGCAGGATTATCTGCACGTTGGTCGTAATGTAGGGCATCAGTAAGGCCGCACCGCAACCCAGCGTCAAACCCGCCGCGATGACGCCGATTAAAAACCAGTCGTGCCACTGCTGGTAGGGGAAGTAAGACTTGTTGCGAATGCTCAGAAATTTTTGCAGCAATAACCATCTGCCTAGCAATACCAGGCACAACAATACGAACCAGCCGATGATCCAGTGCTCGCGACCCTGGATTTCGAGTTCTATGTAGGCCAGCGCCGATGCCAGCGCTGAAATGAAAAGGGTAATAAAAATACCGAAGCGAAAACGATTGTAGAGAAAGGCAACAAGTTCCTGTTGCTGCAGTTGATGCGTGTTGACTGATTTGGTTTCGATGTCGATCGGGAAATCCCTTTTACAGTCTTTGTTAGCTTCTGCGAATGTACTATAGTGCATTTCGAGTGTAGCGGATATCAAAAGCAATGAGCAATACGCAGGACTACGTGCAGTGGTTTCGTGGCGCCGCGCCTTACATCAAGGCGCATCGTAAAAAAACCTTTGTCATCATGGTTTCGGACGAAGTCATTTACTCAGACCGGTTTGTTGGCCTGGTGCATGATATCGCCCTGCTGAATCATCTTGGTATCAAGCTGGTAATACTCCACGGTAGCCGCAGCAGTATCGATTCACACTTCGCCGACAACAAGCTTGAATCGAGATTCCATCACAACATCAGAATTACCGACGCGGCCACGCTGCCGTTCGTGATACAGGCGATTAACGAAGTCAGGACTTTTTTCGAAGCGCAGTTATCGACAGGCTTGCCGAATACGCCCATGTCCGGTTCGGAGCTCTCGCTGGTTAGCGGCAACTTTGTTACCGGCATGCCGCTCGGCGTGATCGACGGGATTGATATGCAGCACTCCGGCAAGGTACGCGATATCAAGCACGACGAAATTAATGAACTGCTCGCGCTCAATCACGTGGTGCTGCTATCGAATCTCGGCTACTCGCGCACAGGCGAGGTTTTTAATTTACCCGCCGAAGAACTGGCCGGCAAAGTTGCGCAGGCACTAAAAGCCGACAAGCTTATTTATATTCAACAGGGTATTACCAATGGCGAAGCAACAGCAAGCACCCTGTCCGCCAGCGAATGCGATTTGATGCTGCAAGATCCCGCAACACCAAGCGAATTGAAAAGCCTGTTGGGACAGGCTATCCAGGCAATCCAGGCACAGGTCAAGCGGGTGCACCTGATCGACCCCCAGGTCGACGGCGGCCTGTTGCTGGAACTATTCACCCGCGATGGCTACGGGATCATGGTAACCAACCTGTTCTACGAAGGTAGTAGAGCAGCGAGCATCGACGATGTCGGTGGAATTCTGAGCCTGATCGAGCCGCACGAATCCAGTGGCGTACTCGTCGCCAGGTCGCGTGAACAAATTGAACTCGAAATCTCGCATTTCCAGGTCATCGAAAAAGACGGCATGATCATCGCCTGCATTGCCTGTATACCCGACAGCAGTGCCAGAACAGCTGAGATCGCCTGCCTTGCGGTTCACGAAAGCTACCAGGGCTCAGGACTCGGTAACCAGTTACTGCAGATTGTCGAAGACCGGGCCTCGAAATCGGGAATATCCAGACTCTACACGCTGACCACGCGCACTTCGCACTGGTTTATAGAGCATGGTTTTGTCGAATCCAGGGATTTCAAGTTACCCGAGGCCAGGCTTGCCAGGTACAATCCGGAGCGAGGATCCAAGATCCTGTTGAAGTCGATCTAATGCCCTACGATCTCACCAACTACCTCGTCATCGGCGTATCATCGCGCGCCCTGTTTGACCTCAATCTTGAGAATGAAATATACGAAAAAGAAGGCCTCGAGGCCTACTGCCAGTACCAGCTTGAGCATGAAAACGATATATTGAAGCCAGGCACCGGGTTTGCGCTGATTGAGGCTATTCTGCGTATCAATGAACTCGAGGCCGGGGTTCGGCGGACCGAGGTCGTTATCATTTCGCGTAACTCGGCCGACACCAGCTTGCGCATTTCCAACTCGATCGACAGTTACCGGCTCGATATTACCCGCGCCGCGTTTACTGGCGGGGAGCCCGTGGCCAAGTATCTCAATGCATTTGAAGTCGATCTATTCCTTTCAGCCACCGAAGAAGACGTGCAGGCGGCAGTCGAATCGAATGTTGCCGCAGGACTGATTTATGACGGCCCGAGCCGTAATCAAACCGACCCGCTCGAGCAGATCCGGATCGCCTTCGATGGGGACGCGGTCCTGTTTTCCAAGGAATCTGAAATGATTTATCAGCAGCAGGGACTCGAGGCTTTCATTGAGCATGAAAAGATAAATGCCGAAAAGCCGCTACCCGAGGGGCCGTTCGCAAAGTTGCTGAAGACGCTGTCGTTTTTGCAGTTCGACCTGGTCAATAGCACGGGCCAGCAAATCCCGCCGATTCGTACCGCCCTGGTCACGGCACGCAACAGTCCTGCGCATGAAAGGGTGATACGAACCCTGCGCACCTGGAATGTTCGCATCGATGAAACCTTTT
>CALZHS010000014.1:0-16775 GCA_945787265.1 uncultured Gammaproteobacteria bacterium
ACGCTGCAGGCGCGGGTACCATACTCGGGTGAGCGGATAAACCGGCTCGATAACAAGCGTTCAAAATCGAGTGGAACACCGGTGCGCGGCAGTTCGTGGTCCTCTGCGACCTCGTGATCGGTCAGTATTTCCATGAGTGCAGCGGTATCAATTGGGCCGCTGAGCAGGCTCTCGAGCTCAGCCTTGCCCGTGCTGAGCTTGGGCCAGGATTCATTAAAACCGCCGTTGCTGATACCGTAAACCCCGGGTTCGACCGGGCGGATTCCATGATCCCGGTTCGAGTAGAACCAGAGCCCCGCTAGATTCCCCAGCAGCAGGTTGAATCCCGCGAAATCCTGGTCGTGCCGGGCAAGTCGCTGCAGATAATCCTCGGGCTGCCCGGCTGCAGCCAGGTAATCTCGCGTCAGGTCACCCCGGGACTTTTTACCCGCGCGCATCCCGCCGGGCTCGCGCACGTTAGTGACCGCGGCGACATGACCCTGACGATTGACTCCGAGCCAGGTGCCCCCGGCCTCGAGGTCGCGCCCGGCAAAAATTTCGGCGTCATCCCACCAGTGCGCATCCCGGGTAGGTCGTGCATAGTACTCGTCACGATTGGCGATCAAGATCAGCGGAAATTCGGGGTGCTGTTGGTAGGCAAACAGGATCAGGCACATGAGTGCGAAGTATAAAGGATTCGGTTATTAATTCGCTGTTATAATGCCGCGCTTCGAGGTAGTTAATCTTCAAATTTTTGCAACTCGCGGGCTGTCGTGGTGTCTGCCCTGTAACAGTTAATAAAGAGGAATCCGATGTTTCGCTCATTTTTTATGAACAAGAGTTGGCTGCACTGGTCGCTGGCGGGATCGATCGCAATCTTATGGTCAATTTGGTACCAGGTCGATCTGTCGGTACAGATAAACGACTGGTATGGCGAGTTTTACAACATGATCCAGAAAGCCCTGTCTGCACCCAACCAGATTACCCTTGATGAATTTTTCGGCGTCATGACGGGTTTTATCAAGCTGGCGTCGTTCTGGATCCTGATCCAGGTCGGAACCTCGTTTTTCACCAGTCATTACGTGTTTCGCTGGCGTACCGCGATGAACAATTTTTACATGCAGAACTGGCCCGTGTTGCGCAAAGTGGAAGGGGCCGCGCAGCGCGTGCAGGAAGACACCATGCGCTTTGCCAGCATCGTCGAAAGTCTCGGGGTTCATTTCTTCCGTTCCATTCTGACGCTGATAGCGTTCCTGCCGATACTGTTTGAATTGAGCAAGAACATTACCGAATTGCCCTGGATCGGCCCGGTCGAACATTCGTTAGTCTATATCGCCATCCTGTCGGCTGTTTTCGGTACCGTGGTGGTGGCACTGGTCGGTATCAAGCTGCCGGGACTTGAATTTAACAACCAGGTGGTCGAAGCCGCCTACCGCAAGGAACTGGTTTACGGCGAGGACCACGAAGACCGGGCGGAACCGCTCACCGTGGTGGAGTTGTTCAGCCATGTCAGAAAGAATTACTACCGGCTTTACCTGCACTACGGGTATTTTAATTTCGCGCGTTTCGCCTATATCCAGTACAGCGTGTTGCTGCCACTGATTGCGATGGGGCCGACCATTGTTGCGGGAGCGATCACCTTTGGCCTGTTCCGGCAGATTACGAACGCGTTCGAGCAGGTGGAAAGCTCGTTCCAGTATCTGGTGAATTCCTGGTCGACGATTGTCGAGCTGATCTCGATTTACAAGCGCCTGCAGGCATTCGAGTCGAATATCAAGACGGCGGGGCTGTCGGAAGCGCCGGCCTAGGCGAGGTGGGGTTCGACCAGCTGGCGCATCATTTCGATATGGGCGTCGCGGTCATTGAGTGCATGGATATAGCTGAACTGCTCGCCGCCGAGTTCGAAAAACTCGTTGCGGTACTCGACCTCGATTTCGTCCAGGGTTTCGAGACAGTCGGAAGAGAATCCGGGACACACGACATCGACCGCCTTGATGCCGCGCGCGACCAGTCGGTGCAGCACATCCGAGGTATAGGGCTGAATCCAGGTTTGCTTGCCGAAACGTGACTGGTAGCCGATCGACCAGTCGTCTGCGCCGAGTCCAAGGCTGGCCGCCAGCAGCTTTGCGGTTTTTTCACACTGTGCCTGGTAGGGGTCCCCGCGGTCGACGTTCGCCTGCGGCAGACCGTGAAAGGACATCAGCAAATGCCGCTGCCCTTGCTGCCAGTGTTCGCGGATTGATTCTGCCAACGCTTCGATATAGGCCGGGTGATCGGGGTAATAACCAATGAATTCCAGGGTCGTTACCGAGTACTGGGGGTATAGCGGCAGCACTACCAGTTTGTCGATCCCGGCATCGCGCAGCAGGCGCAGTACCGATTCGTAGGATGGGTTGCCATAGCGCATCGCCAGGTCGACGTGGGCCTGTTCAAGCAGTTTCTGCTGTAATGCGCTGCGCTGCCTGTTCGAGTACATCATCAGCGGAGAGCCCTGTTCTCCCCAGACCCGGCTATAGGCCTGCAGGGTTTTACCGCTGCGCAGCGGCAGGATAATGCCATGCAGCAGGGGCAGCCAGAAAATGCGCGGCAGCCGAACTACCAGCGGATCCGAAAGAAACTCCTTCAGGAAACGCTTCACCGAGGCTCGTTCAAGGCGGTCCGGTGTTCCAAGGTTGGTCAGCAGCACCGCGGTTTTGGCGGACATGGTGAATGGCTCGAGTGCAAAAACGTCGCCAGTTTAATCGGGGTACCCGGCAAAGTCACTGCGAAACCGCTTGTTGTTTTTTTGGTTTTGACGAATTTAATATTTAACTATTAAAGTGAGGCTTTCAATTTATATATTTACTTAAAAATGTGTTGTTGCCCTCTTGACAAGGCCAAGATATACACATGAGGTCAAACTATTGGTATCTGTCCCCGATTAGTTTTTACGGTATCGGTCAAAAAATGATCAGGTGTTATAACACATTGATATATATATGATTTTTAAATCGATGCAAAAATGAACAATCTAATAGATGATCAATGGAAATGCGGCTTGCAGCGGGTTATGTGCATTTCATGCACAGACTTATCCACAGAAAATGTGGATAAAACCATTTGTTACCATTTCTTAACAATTTAGCTTTTAATTTCCAGAAACAACTTTAACTTTAGCTGCTAACTGATGTTCCATCTTTGTGCAAATGTGCCGCTGAGGTCGACACTTAATTCGAGTATGATTCAGCTTTTCTATTGAGTAATCCGCTTGCCGCAATCCCGCTTTGCCTGTTTCGCCATCGCGCTGCCGCTGCACCGCGTTTTTGATTACCGGATTGCGTCAGATGAATCCGTGGTGGTCGGTGCCCGCTATCGCCTGCCCTTCGGCAATGGTGTCAAAACGGGGATACTGCTGGATGCCAGCGACATCAGCGAACTCGATCCTGACCGCATCAAGCCGGTACAGGAGCGGCTTGACGACGCTGCTGTTATTAATGAACACATGCTGTCGCTGGCGCGCTGGATGTCCGACTATTACCTGCAATCGCTGGGAGAAGTCGTATTCCAGTGCCTGCCGGGTTACCTGCGAGGTTTGCGTCCGCACAACCCGGTACGGGTGAAACGCTGGCGTCTCGCTAAACCTGATCCAGACCTGATTGCAGGGCTCAAACGACGTTCACCCCGACAGTTCGAAATTTGCGATGCCCTGTCCCGGCATGAATCCGGCCTGACCGCAATCCAGCTCAAGCAGATCAATCCTGCCTGGCATACGGTGGTGAAGGCATTGGAGTCCAGGCAGCTGGTGCAGTGGGAATGGATGGACCAACCTGTGCTTGAGGTACCGGCCGATGATCTGCCCAGGTTGAGCCCCGAGCAGCACGATTGTCTTGTCGAACTCGAACCCCGCATGGATCGCTTCGCCGTGCACCTGCTGGATGGCATCACCGGTAGCGGCAAGACAGAGATCTATCTGCGGCTGATCCAGGGTCGACTTGCACTCGATCTTCAGGTGATTTACCTGGTGCCGGAAATCGGGCTGACCAACCAGCTGATCGAGCGGGTCGAGCAGCGCTTTGGAGAATGCTTCGCTATTTCGCACTCGGGTCTTACCGAGTTTCAGCGTTACCGGGCCTGGGATCGATTCCGCAGGGGTGAGGTCAGGATCATGCTGGGCACGCGCTCCAGCCTGTTTTCCCAATGTGATCGGCTCGGGCTGATCATCATCGACGAAGAACATGATCAATCCTATCGCCAGGACGACGGGGTGCGCTATCACGCCCGTGATGTCGCGATCAAGCGTGCACAGATGCTGGATATACCGATCGTCCTTGGTTCGGCCACGCCGTCACTGGAAACCATCGCCAACTGCTCGCGTGACACCTATTTTCGTTATCGCCTTGATCGGCGTCCGACCCGATTTGCGCCACCACCAATCCAGCTTATCGACGTACGCAACAGTCGCTTCGAATTTGGCTGTGCCGGGCAAACCTTCACTCACATCGAGCAGCACCTGGCGCAGGCCGGCCAGGTTTTGATATATCTGAATCGCCGGGGATTCGCACCGATCGTGATGTGCCACGAATGCGGCTGGCAATCCCTTTGTCAAAATTGCGATGCACGCTTAACCCTGCACCAATCGGTAAAAACCCTGCTATGCCATCACTGTGGCTTCGCCCAGGCCGTACCCGAAGTCTGCCCGGAGTGTGGCAATACCGAGATCAGGCACTACGGCATCGGTACCGAGCAGCTTGAGCAGGGTTTAATCCAGCGCTACCCGGACACCACCGTGCTGCGTATCGATCGCGACGTGATAGCGTCGCGAGCCGCGCTGAAATCGCGGCTGAAACAACTGCAAACTGGACAACCCTGCATTCTGATTGGCACCCAGATGATCGCCAAGGGACACGATTATCCTGCAATTACGCTGAGCGTGATTCTGGATGCCGACCAGGCGTTGTTTAGCGCTTCCTACCGCGCCAGCGAGCGCCTGGCGCAAACGCTGTTCCAGGTTTCCGGTCGCTCGGGGCGAGGCGACCGCGAAGGCGAGGCAATCGTGCAGACCCGGTTTGCGGATCATCCGTTGATGCAGGCGCTGAGCCAGCGAGACTATCGTGATATCGCAGACGACCTATTACAGGAACGTCGCCTGCTCGGGTTTCCACCCTATGCCCGAGTGGTTATATTTCGTGCCGATGCGATCGAGCTCAAGGCCGCGCTTGCCAGGCTCGAAGACATCAGGGCGGTGCTCGAGACGGCGCGTCGCTTCGACGCGTTGTCCTGCGTCGGGCCGATGCCGGCATTGATGACCCGCCGCGTCGGTCGCTACCGCGCGCAATTGGCGCTGATCTCGCAGGACTACCAGGCGTTGCGCTCGGTACTGCAGCAATCGATGCCAGCCCTCGAACAACTCGCCAGTAGTGCCCGCGTCAGCTGGAGCATCGACGTCGATCCGCCCGACCTCTAATCCCGTAGCAATCATAAAGAGTTACCTTGAGGTGCAGCGCAGTAGTGCGGCATGGATGCCGCGGTCCGACGAATAGGGCGACAGGCAATTCCATGGATGGACCATCCGGCGCTGGCGCCGGTTGGGAGTGTCTTTTTGCGGGCAATCTTCCGAGATAGCGAAATGCTTTACAGAAATGATGGGTGGCCCAGGCAGGACAGCTCGGGTAGAATCCACGATCATTTTTCCGATCCGGGTGCGAGTTTTAACCCTTGAAGCAAACCATCATCGATCTGATCGCGCAGGCTCTACGCGAGCTTGAGCAGGCTTCGCAGATTCCGTCCGACCTCAATGCCAATATCCAGGTGACACCCGCCAGGGACCCCGGGCAGGGTGATTTTGCATCGAATATCGCGCTGATGCTGGCCAAGCCAGCCGGCACGTCGCCGCGCGCGCTGGCAGAGCTGATCGCCGCTAAGTTACCCGCCATCGATACGATCGCAAAGGTTGAAGTAGCCGGCCCCGGCTTCATCAACTTCTTTATCGACAGCGCCGCGAGCCATGCGATTATTAACAGGATACTCGAGCAGGGCGACGATTTCGGGCGCAGCATCATTGGCCAGGGGAACAGGATCCAGGTCGAATTTGTATCCGCCAATCCGACCGGACCGCTGCACGTTGGTCATGGTCGCGGTGCCGCAATCGGTGCGACGCTTGGGAATCTGCTGAACTTTGTCGGCTACGAGGTGCAGAAAGAGTACTACGTCAATGATGCCGGACGGCAGATGCACATTCTCGCGGCCTCGGTGTGGTTGCGATACCTGGAGCTATGCGGGGAGACGATAAGTTTTCCAAGTAACGGTTACCAGGGAGACTATGTCTGGGACATCGCGGCGACGCTGCACCGTGAAAACGATACTCGTTACCAGAAACCGGTGCTCGAGGTGTTTGCCGACGTAACTGAAGATGCGCCAGCGGGAGACAAGGAAAAACACATCGATGACCTGATCGAGAAGACACAGGCACTGCTCGGTGAGACCGGGTACCGTGTTATCTTCGACCTGGCGCTGATGACATTGGTCGACGTGATTCGAAATGATCTGCATGCTTTTGGAGTCGATTTCGATCGCTGGTTTTCAGAACGCTCGCTTAGCGATGATGGCTTGATCGACCAGGCGATACAGCGTCTGAAGGACAATGGTAACGTCTACCAACAGGATGGTGCGGAGTGGTTCCGCTCCACCGACTTCGGCGATGAGAAAGATCGCGTGGTGCGTCGTGAGAATGGGCAGACCACTTACTTTGCCTCTGATATTGCCTACCATATGAACAAGTTCGAACGTGGATTCGATAAGGTTATCAATATCTGGGGTGCCGACCACCACGGCTATATCGCCCGGGTTAAAGCCTCTTTGAGCGCACTGGGTTACGACGCCGACAACCTCGAGATACAGTTGGTGCAGTTCGCCAACCTGTTCGAACACGGCCAGAAGATTTCGATGTCGACACGCTCCGGCGAATTCGTCACGCTGCGGCAGCTGCGCGAAGACGTTGGCCAGGACGCGGCGCGTTTCTTCTACGTGATGCGCAAGGCTGAACAGCATATGGACTTCGATCTCGACCTGGCGCGTGAGCAGTCCAGTGACAACCCGGTGTATTACGTGCAGTACGCGCACGCGCGAATTTGCAGTGTCTGGCGGCAGTGCGCCGACAAGGGTATAGATGCGACAATACAGGATGCACCGCTGGCGCGTCTCGTAAACGCGCACGAGCAGGCGCTGGTGAAGCATCTGGGCCTGTTCCCGGAACGGGTAGAAGCGGCCGCGCTTCGGCGCGAACCGCACCTGGTAGTCAACTACCTGCGCGAACTCGCCAACCATTTTCACTCCTGGTATAACGCGCACCAGTTTATTGTCGATGACGTCGAATTACGCAACGCGCGCCTCGCGCTGGCCTCGTCGGTGCGGCAGGTTTTGAGCAACGGTCTCGGCTTAATGGGTGTTTCGGCGCCGGAAACAATGTAACGACTCTGATGGCTAAAAAACAATCGACATCGCCATGGGTCTGGGCATTTCTACTGCTGGTGCTGGCCTCGTTTATGGCACTGGTGCTGTTTCTCGATCAGCAGATTGCTGAAAACGGCGCGCAAGATAATCAGCAGCAGGCATCGACCGGCAGTGCGAACAAACCAACCATTGATTTCTACTCGGTACTACCGAAGCGTAAAGTTGAAATTCCGATTTCAGAGGAAGACCGCGAGGGCATAGACAATCCCAGCATCAACAAGGAAGCCACTGACCGGTCGATACTGCAGGTTGGATCTTTCCAGAGTGCTAACGAGGCCGACAGCCTCAAGGCACAGTTGGCGTTCCTGGGTCTGCAGGCGACGATCAAGTCTGCTGTCGTCAATGATGAAACCTGGCATCGGGTACATCTGGGGCCCTTTAAGAGTGATTCAAAGTTGTCACGCGCGAAGAACCTGCTGATCGAAAACAAGATCAAGTACATCGAACGCAACCCGGCAAACTAGCACGATTGCCGCCTACCTCTCCCGGCTCAGCCGAACAGGTCGAGCAGGAACCAGTCAGGCACCAGGTTGCGTGAATCGCTGAGCAGTTTTTCATGTACCCGAAAGTCCGGGCAGTGAGTTTCCACCAGTCTCCAGAATGCCTTTGAGTGATTCAGGTGTCGCGTATGACAGAGCTCGTGAATCATCAGGTACTCCACGGTTTTTGCCGGCAGAAACAGGAGCTGATCGTTGAGACTGATATTACCGCTGCGCGAGCAGCTTCCCCAGCGTGTCTTCTGACTGCGGACGCTCATTTTATTGAAATCGAGCCCGGTGCTTGTTGATATCTGTGCCAGCAACGTGGGAAACGACGCCTGTGCCTTGCGTCGAATCCAGGCACGTAATTCACGAATACGTGCCTGCTCGCAGGTTGCTTCGATGATGATTTTATCTGCCGCCTGCTGATCAAAAAAATCGAAATTGAACTGTAGCGGATCACCCTTGTAAACCACCGGGGTCGAGCTGTTGTCAAAGGCGAGGGAAAGGTGCAGGGGCAACCGTATCGACTGGCGCAGTTTTGCCTGCCGGGCGATCTGATGCCGTGCCCAGGTTTCATGTTTTGCCACCAGACCCGGTACCTGGTTACGAGGAAAGCGTTTGGGTATCACTACTTCGAGTCCGCCAAAGGGCCTGATCAGCAGACGCGCATAACGCGCGCGCGGCGATACGCGCAGTTTCCACTCCAGTGCGGATGTTGACCTGATCTTCGAGTCTGCCATGAGCCTCCTCTATAGTCCCGACATGATTTCGATTTCGGCCGCCTGGATGTCATCGGGATGACCCTCGACCACGAGTACGTCGCCCGCCTTGATGATAGTCTCCAGGCGCGGATCGTCGCCGGTGATCCCGTTGCGGCGCAGGCCGATCACCTTGATTCGTCCCAGGCATTTCAGCGATTCGATGCTGTGGCCGACAGCGTGATAGCGCGTGAGTATCTCGATGCTATGCAAATGATGATTGTCCGGCCGGTGCAGGTCTACGTCGCCGCGACTGTGGAAAAAAGCACGCACCCGGGCATAGTGCCCGGCGCGCGCCTCGTCGAGCATTACATCGATGGATTGCTGGTCCTCGCCGAGCGCAGCGAGCGTGTGCTGGGCCAGCATCATGCTCGATTCGACCGTGTCCGGAATCACTTCGTCGGCGCCGCATTCGAGCAGGCGTTCGAGGTGGCGGTCATCACGGGTACGCACGATTAACGGAATATCGGGGCGTAGCTCACGTGCAGCCTGGGTAACATGCTCGGCAGCTTTAAATTGGGCAAAGGATATTGCCAGTACTCGCGCGCGCGAGATTCCGGCAAGGCGCAGAATTTCGGATTTACTGGTGTCACCGAGAAAAACGGGCTCGCCGGCTTCGCGCGCCTCGCGCACGATTTCGGTGTCGATTTCGAGCGCGACAAACGCGATGCCCTCGCGCTTCAGGAACTGGGCGAGATTTTGCCCGGTGCGCCCGAAGCCGCACAGCAAAACGTGGTCTTTCAGATCCGCGCAGGCAGTTTCGAGCGCCTGTTCGGCCTGATCCTGTCTGGAGGCATACTCGGGCGCGAAGCGCAGCGCGATAGCCTCGTTGTGGCGAATCAACAGCGGCGAGATCGCCATGCTGAGAATGATCGCTGCGATGATCGGCTGGCTCGCCTCGAGCCCCAGCAGCCCCGTGGATAGTGCCACGGCCAGCAGCGCAAAACCGAATTCACTGCCCTGTCCTAGCAGTATCCCGGCGCGAATAGCGATTCCCCTACCGTAACCGGCGATGGCGGTTATCAACATGATCGCGATGCCCTTGCCTGCAATCAGGCCGAGCGTCAGTACGAAAACCTCGAGCGGGTTGATAAAGAAAATGTGCCAGTCGAACTGTGAGCCGACAGAAATGAAAAACAAACCCATTAAAATATCGCGAAATGGCCGTATTTCATCTTCGACGTGGTGCTGGTACTCGGTTTCGGCAAGCATGATTCCGGCGAGGAAGGCGCCCATTGCCAGCGATAATCCGAGCTGCCAGGTGAGCCAGGCTGCGACCAGCGCGACCAGCAGGATAAACAGGGTAAACAGTTCATGCGAACGGGTAGAGGCTACCATCCGTATCGCGGGCCTGACCAGGTACTGCCCGGCGTAGAAGATTACCGCAAACGCAAGCGCGCCCTTGGCGAGTGCGAGGCTGATCGGTACCAGCAGCGATCCCGTTGTCGGCTCGGCGAAGATTGGAATCAACACCAGGAAGGGCACCACAGCGAGATCCTGGAACAGCAGCACGCCCAGTGAAATATTGCCGTGTGGTAAATGCAGTTCATACTGCTCGGTTAACAATTTCGTCACGATAGCGGTTGACGACATGGCAAGTGCACCGCCGACCGCAAACGCCGCCTGCCAGGAAAGGCCGAACAGCATACCGATTACGAGTGTACTCAGCGCCGATACCAGGACCTGGATCGTGCCAATACCGAAGACGATGTTGCGCATCGCGATCAGGCGCGGTATCGAGACTTCGAGCCCGATGGTAAACAGCAGGAAAACCACGCCAATCTCGGCTATCTGCTCGATTGCGTGCGAGTCGTGAATCAGGCCGAAGGCGCGGTCACCGGCGAGCAGGCCGACCACCAGGTAGCCCAGCACCGCGGGGACATCGAGGTGTCGGAAGACCGCGACGCTAACCACGGAAAAAAACAGCAGAATCAGGATTTCGTTCAGCATGTCAGGACCGGTTTATTGTGACACAGGACTGTATAACTCCTCCCGGACGTTATCAATTCAAACATGCGTTTCCATCCGTTACGGCAGGATAGTGAACACGAAGCCGATTTCAATTCGATACTTGAGCGGTCACGATGTCGCCGCACCGATGTTCAAGGGTCATGGAATACTCGCCGCGACCGAGACCAGCCTGCGGGCCGGTGTCCAGGGCGATATCATCGTTGAAGCGTGCGTGCACCGGGCCGCTGACAAAACCTGAGTCGAACATCTTAACGTGTTGCGAGGATAAATTGCCCCTGCCAGGACTACGGGCATCAACGTCGTCGGCGATTTCCAGGCTCGTTCAAACGGCAATCCTGGATATGGGCTGCTAACCGATGCGGATCACGCTTTTATAAAGGCTGTCAATGTTGTTGATTATCATCGAAAATGCAGGCCATGAACCCGGTCGGAATCGAAAACCTTATCCTGGAGCGCGAGGCCATTATTCGCCTTGGGGTCTTCGCGTTCGTCTTCGTTACCATGCTGCTATGGGAATTGCTTGCGCCCAGGCGCGCGCTGAGCGTTTCCAGGGCCATGCGCTGGACCAGCAACCTGGGTTTACTCGTGCTGAATACTATTGTGCTGAGGTTAATGTTTCCGGCAGCGGCGGTCGGGATTGCCTATTCGGTCGGGCAGCAGGGCTGGGGGTTGTTCAACCTCGTTGACCTGCCTTTCTGGTTCGAGGTACTCGTAGCGGTTTTATTACTCGATCTTGCGATCTACCTGCAGCACCGATTGATGCACCAGGTGCCGGTCCTGTGGCGTTTGCACCGGGTTCATCACGCCGACCTCGATTTCGATCTGACTACCGGTTCACGTTTTCATACCATCGAAATTATCGTTTCGATGCTAATCAAATGGCTGGTGATACTGCTGCTCGGTCCGGCGCTGGTGGCCGTGCTCGTGTTCGAGGTCCTGCTGAACGGCATGGCAATATTCAATCATGCCAATGTCAGTCTGCCGCGTGCTATTGACCGAATGGTGCGCTACCTTCTGGTTACCCCGGATATGCACCGGGTGCACCATTCGACGCTGGTGCGGGAGACCAACAGTAACTATGGTTTCAACCTGTCGATCTGGGACAGGATTTTCAAAACCTATATCGATCAGCCAGCAAAGGGTCACCGGGAAATGACGATCGGGCTCGCGGAATTTCGCGATGCCAGGCAGGTTGATCGGCTGCCCGGCATGCTGGCATTACCGTTTATCTCGAGGCGATGAACAAGCCCCTATCAATGACCGGCCAGAAGGTTATGCTGGTGCCCCAGGGCGAGTTTGAGCTGGTGCGCAATCCGCGCGATGAACTGCTGCAGGCCTGGGATGCCGCCGATGAATTTCTGTTAAACCATCTTGATGAAATCAAGGTGCGGTCGCGTCACGGCAAACTACTGATACTAAATGATGCCTTCGGCGCGCTCGCCGTGGCTCTCGCCAATCACCCGGTCTATTCCTGGAACGACTCATGTCTGGCGCAGCAGGCATTGCGTGATAACCTGCTAGCTAACGGTTATCCCTCGGACCAGGTCAAAACCAACCCGGGCATCCATTTTCCCACGGTGGCCGTCGACTGCGTGCTTATCAAGATTCCCAAAGCGCTTGCCTTGCTCGAACATCAACTCTATGCATTGCGCCGGGTTTTGCATAGCGATACGCGTATCATCGCGGCCGGTATGGCGCGCAATATCCATCGATCGACGCTGAATTTGTTTGAAACCATTCTCGGCCCGACGGCGACAACGCGTGCACGCAAGAAAAGTCGACTCATCCTGGTTGAGCGGGATCAATCGCTTAACGAGGGTCAAAGCCCCTATCCTGACAGCTACGAATTGCAGGTGGATCGGACCACCTATCGGATCATCAATCATGCGAGTTTGTTCTGCCGTGATCGCCTTGACCGGGGTAGCCAGCTGTTGCTGGAGAATATGCCGGCGGCGGATCGATTTCGGCGTATTGTCGACCTGGGTTGCGGCAATGGTGTTATCGGGATTATCGCCGCCGCCCTGAATCCCGGGGCGAGTATGCTGTTTTGCGACGAATCGTACATGGCGATCGCAAGTGCGGAGGAAAATTTTCAGAACGCGTTTGCGCGCTCGCGTGCCGCCACGTTCAGGGTTGACGACGGTCTGCAGGGTGTGGATTCCGATCATCATGACCTGGTCCTGATCAATCCACCGTTTCACCAGCAGCATAGTGTCGGTGATGCGACCGCATGGCAAATGTTCAAGCAGGCGCGGCGAGTGTTGACCGCCGGGGGTGAACTGCGGATCGTCGGTAACCGCCACCTGGCTTATCACAGCAAGCTGAAGAAACTGTTTGGCAACTGTGAAACCATCGCCTCTGACAGCAAGTTCGTCGTCCTCAGCTCAATCAAACAGAAATAACTCAACATTGATCGAGGCCTGGGTGTGAAGATGTCTTTGCGGGACGCTGCGCAACAGGGATGTTGTGATACGGCACCCCGGGCGCGAGCCTACATGGATGTATCGGTCCGACGCTTCGGCACGGCGTTCCCGCAAAGACATCTTCACACCCAGGCCGCCCTCGATATTGGGTATAGAAGAAAATAAGGTAACGATTGGTTTACCAGCCGCCGCCACCGCCACCACCGCCACCGCCACCCGATGAGCCCCCGGACGAACCCGACGAAGATCCCGGTGCGACCGAGGAAGACGCGATCGCCGAGTCGAAAGAACGTGATAGCGCGTTCGAAAACTGATCGCCGCGCTGGCCACGAGCGTGATACCAGCCTGGATGAGAATAGTGACTTTCGATAAGGCCTTGTGCAATCGCACGATTAAGCTTGGCGGTCCACTCGTTTTCGAGATCGAGCGCTATCGCGTAGGGGAGATAAGTCTCGTATAACCCAATCGTAAATTTGGGTGCACCCGCTAACGCAATTTCGTCTTCTTCGGCAACCTTGAGGTAATGCTTGAAACCCTCGATCTGGTCCAGCAGCCGGCGCCCCGCGAGCGTGGGTGCCTTCAGCCACTGGTAGAAGAAATAGTGCAGGGCCAACATTGCGATAACGCCGATAACCAGGGGCAGGGGCACCGCTTCCGCAAACTCCACGACCTGAGCCCCGATATTGACGAAGGCCGCGGTAAATACCAGCAACACCGCGACGTTTACCACGACCTGCATTTTAGCGCCTCTCCCACGGCGCCTGAAACCGCGCCAGACAGCTGACAGCATCAGCAGTGGTACGATTGAGAAAACGCCAAAGAAGATTGTTTTCATGATGACTTCTTCTGATGGCAGTCTTGCGATAGCGATGCCGATAACGAGTACGGTTGCCAGAATGCCCGGAACCAGCAGCCAGCTGTTGGTGTTAAAGTATTTTTTGTCGTAATCGCGCTTGAGCGATTTTTTGTGCTTGCCGATGGCCTTTGACAGGATGCACGATAGTGATGTTGTCGCGACCGCTGCCGAACAATCCATTCAGTACCTGCGCTTCACCGGGGGCAAGCTGCAGATCAGTCGCTTCCCGTTTTGTCACCTTGAACTGCCCCTCGTCATCGTTAATTTCGGTGGCGCCCTTGGCCGAGAGATTGATGATTGCGCTGGTAAAACATTTTTTATCGTAGCCCATGTTCTGCACGAACCGCATCGACGCGGGTGAGTATCCTGCGGGCGGCTGGTAGCGCGGTATGATCACGCCCGACTCGGGATCACGGCCATACCATTGCCACAGGGTCAGGTAATAGGCAAACAGCGCGAGTACGCCGCCGCCAGCAATAAGCGCGGGCTGGTAATCCTCGAAAAACCAGGCGCGACGTTGGGAAGCACTCGGCTCGTCGACAAGCCCCTTCGGCCAGCCAGCGACGATCGTGAGCCCTTCGCCGCGATCCAGCGGCTGGCTGCTTTCAAAATAAGCCTGGTTACTGGTGCTGCGACGATATCGCAGGTTTTGCGCGGTCGAGCCCTGCGGGCCGGTATACCCGCCAAGCTGGAAGTCGGTAACGAATTCGGGCAGCGTCACCCGGGCCGATGCCCGGTCGATTCGATACGCCCAGCCGTTGCCGGTAACATTCCAGTAGAGTTCGTCAAAATCGTCGAAGAAGCCGAGCTGTCGAGTGGTGAGATACTGAATTTGATACTCGTAGAAACCGGGCGACAGGTAAATATTCGGGTCGCCGATATAAAGCCGTTTGCCGTTGGATTGATTCTTGATGTGGTAGGGCTCAGTACGGCCGTCGCGTTGCACCGACAGAACTTCGAAACCGACCGACATACTGCGACCTTTTGCGGTTGTGTAACGAGTTGGAAAATCACGGAAAATGCCGCGCCGGATGGATTTACCCTCGGCCCTGACAACGATGGTTTCGGTTACCCGCAAATCGCCATTGCGCTGCACTTCGATGTCACTGTGAAAAGACTCGATATACTCTTCTGCCAGGCTGCTGAAAGGCAGCGATAGCAGCAGTGCGGCGAACAGGGCGCGCAGCATCGTCATGGCTGAATTTCCTCGAACTCGAAATACTGGGCAGGCCGATAGTTAAACAGGCGGGCAATGAACAGGTCGGGGAAGCTTTCAATCCGGGTATTCAGATTCCGCACCGCGCCATTGTAGTAACGACGTGCATGCTGAATGTCGGCTTCGACGGAACTGATGTCAGCTTGAAGCTGCAGAAAACTCTGATTTGCCTTGAGCTCGGGGTAGGCCTCCTGCAGTGCAAAAATCGACAGCAGTCCCCGGCTGATGCCATTTTCCAGTTGACCCTGCTGTTCTACCCCCAGGGTATCGTCGGCCTGGTTTCGCAGCGCGGTGACCTGGTCGAGCGTCGCCTGCTCGTAGGCCGCGTATTGCTTGACCGCGTCAACCAGTTTTGGAATCAGATCATGACGGCGCTTGAGCTGTACCTCGATATCGCTCCAGCCGGCACGGGTGCGTTGACGATCACGCACCAGGTAATTATAGATGGTGATGCCGTAAACGATAACCGCGATGATTCCGGCTACAACTATCCACTCGATCATGCTTCCCGCCGTTTATTTTTTTTGTTCGGATTGCGCAGTGCGGCGTCGAAGGCCAGCCTCGCCCAGCGCAGGCAGGCGTCTGGATCTTCGAAAAAATCCTCGGGTGCGAGATAGTATGAAAGCCGATACTCCTTTTCTTTCTTGTAATAGCTGAAGGCCTCGCAACCTTCGGCGCTGAATAACTCGCGGGTTTCATCGTCAGCCTTGAGGTAGAGATTGTTATCGGCAATCAGCGCGAACATCAAGCCCTGATGAAAAATGCCGTAACCACCGAACATGCGTCGGGCTTCGCAGGGTCCGAACGAATCCAGCAGGTCGACGATATGGGCCGCATATTCCTGCGTTTCGGACATTTTTTTATCCCGGGCTAGTTTTTGACGATCGTATTTTCGATTGACGGAAAACGACGATTGCCCTCGTAGACAATCTGCCAGTTGGTGCCCGTGTTGCGCCAGTAAAGTTCCTTGGGAGATTCGACATTCAAATTGTTGCTGCGATAGCTCTGCTCAAACTGCATCAACATCAGGTTATCTTCACCGGGGTAGTTGAAGATATTAAGCTTGCTGTACTCGACGTCGATCCAGGTCTTGTTGCCGTTTACCCAGCGTTTATGGTTATCCCAGCTTATAAAGTCACGTCCGTAGGCATCCAGCTCGGATTGCGAGTAGTGTCGACGGTACTTTTCATGATCCAGGCTTTCCCAGTCGATGAGCCAGGTCGATAACAGCCGCATGACCTGTTGACGTTTGGCCATCCATTGATCCCGATCGATCCAGTTAACCTGTTCCGCGACCACCACGGGCGTGTGCAGGGAGGGATGGATATATTTATCGATATGCAGGAAGTCAGGATTGCTGACGACAATACAGCCGTCGCTGGCCCGCGGGGAACGATTATAGGTATAAGACGGTGTGCCATGAATCCAGATGCCGCTGCCGGTGCGCTGCTTGCGCCGATCCCAGGCATTCGGGTAGTTGATGGGAAAGGCGCCCTCGCCGTACAGATCCGGCAGCTCCATGCCGTCAATATATCGGGTTACGTGGTAAACCCCGATCGGGGTTTTCTGGTCTCCGCGTTTCTGCTTGCCGTAACCCTTCAA
>CALZHS010000014.1:16793-26855 GCA_945787265.1 uncultured Gammaproteobacteria bacterium
AGACCCTGGTGCGCCGGGCTGGAATCATGCTGCCAGCGCTGCCGGATTTCTTCACGAAAGTCCTGCATTGCGCGATCGGTTTTCACGCCGTAACCGATTTCGGTCAGCGGCTCCGCCTTGGCCAGCAGCAGGTCGGCGTAGAGCATGTGACCGAGTCGGCTATGCGGATACTGCCTGATCAGATCGCGGGTACTGTTCAGAGCCTGTTCGTGATTGAGGCTTTGAATTTCCTTGATCGTTTCGAGGAGACTCTGTTCGTAATGCTCACCGGGTGGCTCAGCAGCGACCAGGTTACTGTGAAATCCAATCAATAGCAGGAATGTTAAAATATTTCTCATAGAACAGATAATACCCGCTCCTCGGTAATTTTCCATTGCGAGCCAACACGGCTAAAGGCAAGTCGTTTCACCACGCGGTCACTGTAACGAACGGAATCATAAGCCTGTTTGAATTCAATAATAGCTCGATTCTCGCTACGCCACTTGATTTGTATATTACTGACCTCGACTTTAATCTTTCCCGGGCGCGCGATGCGTGCCCGCCGGTACTCGACCCATTGATCATGCGACTCGAAATCTGCGCGGTAGTCGGCAGTGTAGTAGTCGGTGTAAGCCGCAAAGTCCTTTTCGCTCCAGGTGGCTGCCCAATCCCTGACCTGCTCGATTAACAGGGTTTCCTGGTTCGCGAAATTGACCAGGGTCTGGTCATCCGGGATCTTGTCTGTCACCGGCTCCTCGTCCACCGAATCCAGGTTGGTAAGTGCGGTGAGTTTAATATTATGCGTGTACTTTGCCGGCTCACTCGATTCGCTGACGGCGCGACGATAGGCTTCGCTCGCAATACCCTTGTAAATCTGGCTAAGATTGTCGTAAGCGGTTGCATAACTGGGATTGGTGTTGAGCGCCTCGACCAGTAGCTGGCTAGCGCGATCATAGTCGCCCTTTGCCAGATAAATCATGGCAAGGTTATTGCGCGGTTCGGGTAAGTCAGGATTATCCTTGATCAGGTTCTGGTAGAGTATCTCAGCCTTTTCGGGTTGTGCGCTCATCTGGTAGGCATAGGCAGTGAGGAACTGCGTGCGTGCGTGCTGCGGGTTTTGCGCAAGCAGCTGCTCGCCCGTATTAGCCGCGTCGGCATACTGTTGTTGTTCGAGTAACTGTTGTAATTGCTTAATCGAGGTTGCTGCCGAGGCTGCGGCAGTGGCAAGCAAGCACAGGAAAATGAGGATAAAGCGCGGCATCCGGTTTTATTCATTCGAATTATTGCGCGCGATTATAGCAAACACCGTTGTAAAATCTTTACTCCTTAATTGAGGTAATCACTTTTTACTAATGCGCCTGTACCTGGTCGATTCGAGTATTTTCATTTTCAGGGCCTGGTATGGTCCTTATCCGGAACGGGTAAACCTGCAGCAGCAGCCTAACCAGGCGTTTATCGGTTTCAGCGATTTCGTCTACCGGCTTTTAACCGAGCAGGCGCCGAGTCATCTTGTCTTCGCGTTTGATGAAAGCCTGTCCAAATCAGCGCGCAAGGAGATATATGCCGACTACAAGGCGAATCGCAGTCCGGCCCCGGAAGAATTGAAGCGACAGTTTGCCTGGTGTCGCGAATGGCTCGAGGCGCTGGGAATTTCCTGCGTCAGCAGCAAGCGCTGGGAAGCCGATGACCTGATTGGTTCGCTGGCGAACTACCATGGCTCGACACGGCTACCGGTTACGATTCTGACCGCCGACAAGGACCTGGCGCAACTAATCACCGAGCGTGATATCTGGTGGGCCTATGTTGATAACAGGAAACTCGATTATCGCGCGATCTGCAAAAAATTCGGCGTGCGCCCGGAGCAAATTGCAGATCAATTGGCGCTGACCGGCGACAAGGTCGACAACATCCCGGGAATCCCGGAAGTCGGACCGAAAACGGCGGCACGCTTGCTGAAGAAATACGACACGATCGATATACTGCGGCAGCATTTACACGAAGTCGCAGACATGAAGTTCCGCTACGCGGGAAGAATTCAGCGGTCCCTGATCGAGCATGAGGCCCTGCTCGACGTCAGCCTCGCGTTAACCCGGATCAACTGCGAGATCGAGGAGATGCAGCGGATTGATACCCTGCGACACCGAGCGAATGTGGAAAAGCTGCAGCGCATGATGAACGAGCAGGAATTCGAGGCAGCACGCAGCAGTCGCTGGATGAACTACCTGGATGCAGCGATCGTGGGCGGATCTTAACATGACGCGGACATTGCTCTTCAACAAGCCGTTCCAGGTGCTGAGCCAGTTTTCACCGTCGGCAGACAAAAGGACGCTGGCCGACTATATCGATGTGCCGGGTGTGTACGCGGCAGGGCGGCTCGATTTCGACAGCGAGGGTCTGATGGTGCTGACCGATGATGGTGTTCTGCAGGCGCAAATCTCAAATCCGCGCTATCGCCGAGCGAAAACCTACCTGGCACAAGTTGAGGGCGAACCCGGACCGGAGGCCCTGCAGGCGTTGGCCTCGGGCATAAAACTGAAAGATGGTCTGACTCGTCCCGCGAACGTAATTCAGGTTGATGAACCGGGCTGGCTCTGGCCGCGCGACCCGCCTATTCGGGTGCGTAAAAATATTCCGACGCAGTGGTTGCGGCTTCAGATCCGGGAGGGGCGTAATCGCCAGGTGCGGCGCATGACCGCGGCAATCGGGCATCCGACCCTGCGACTGGTCAGGATCGAAATCGGCGATTGGTCATTGGACGGATTGCAGCCGGGTGAGTATCGTTTGTTATGATGAACTGGCAATCACTCGGTGCTTCGCTGGCGCAGCAGTTGCAACAACCGATGGGCGAATTTCGCACAGTACCGATTCACGGCGGTGATATCAACCAGGCTTTTCGACTCGAATGCGACCAGCGCAAGTTCTTCGTCAAGGTCAATCGAAGTGAATTACTGTCGATGTTTGTCGCTGAAAAAGCGGGGCTTGACGCCATCCGTCACAGCGGGACGATCCGCGTACCCGAGGTGTACCTGGCCGGTTGCGAGGGTGATCTTGCCTATCTCGTAATGGAGTACATCGAACTCGGAGGGCGACCCGACGCGGATCGATTTGCCACGGCACTCGCCGCCATGCACCGCTGTTTCCACGAGCAGTTCGGATTTGAATGTGACAATACCATTGGCAGCACGCCGCAGATTAATACCTTCAACGCGGACTGGATTCAATTCTGGCGCCGGCAGCGGCTTGAATTTCAGTTGGAACTGGCCCGAAAAAATGGATTTGATACCAGGCTGATTGACGCGGGCAATCGCCTGGCGGAAACGCTTGGAAAATTTTTCGAAAGCTACCAGCCACGCCCGTCGCTGCTGCATGGTGATCTGTGGAGCGGTAACCAGGGCGCCGACGAGCAGGGCAACCCGGTCATTTTCGATCCGGCCTGTTACTTCGGTGATCACGAAGCCGATCTTGCGATGATGGAACTGTTCGGCCATCCGGGCCAACGCTTCTTTGCCATATATAATGAGCATTTTCCGATCGATGCCGGTTATTCTGAGCGGCGCGAACTTTACAATCTTTACCACGTACTGAACCATGCCAACCTGTTTGGCGGGGGTTACGCTGCGCAGGCAGAGCGCATAATTGAAAGGTTGTTGTCATTTTAGGGACCCCAGCCGCGGCATAACTCGATAGTTTTCAACTGAATAAAAAGTGTTACCATGCGCGCATAACTAGAAAGTATCGACAAAAGCAATAAACCCGGGAGAGGTAACCGAATGAGCGAAGCAGCTGGCGACTACGCCGCGCTTGAGGTCGTAGACCTTCATAAAAGCTTTGGAAATGTCGAGGTAATCCGCGGTGTGTCGCTGAGCGCACACAAGGGCGACGTGATCTCGATCCTGGGTGCATCGGGCTCCGGCAAGAGTACCTTCCTGCGCTGCATCAACCTGCTTGAAATCCCTAATGCGGGCGATGTCTATGTTGCCGGTGAAAAAATACGCATGCATACCAGTAGATCCGGTCGCTATGAACCCGAAGATATTCACCAGGTAGAGCGCCTGCGCGCACGCCTCGGCATGGTTTTTCAGAGTTTCAACTTGTGGTCGCACATGACGGTAATCGAGAATGTTATCGAAGCACCGGTCCACGTACTCAAGATCCCGAAAGCCGAGGCGATCGAGCAGGCTGAAGCGTTGCTTGATAAGGTCGGAATTCTCGAACGCAAGGATTACTATCCGTCGCAATTATCCGGTGGTCAAATGCAGCGCGTTGCCATTGCGCGTGGACTGGCGATGAATCCTGAAGTGATGTTGTTTGATGAGCCAACCTCGGCACTGGATCCGGAACTGGTTGGTGAAGTGCTCAAAGTTATGCGCGATCTAGCCGAAGAAGGTCGCACCATGCTGGTCGTTACCCATGAAATGGGATTTGCGCGTGACGTGTCATCGGAGGTCGTATTTTTACACCAGGGTCGAGTAGAAGAGCAGGGCGAACCCAATCAAATGTTTAAAAATCCGAATTCTGATCGTTTTCGAAAATTTCTATCGAGGACGATGCAGTAACCGCCCCTAGGGCATAACAAAACAGTTTCTCAGTGAAACACAACCAAAGTGAGGAAGTAAGATGAAGTTCAGAAAATTAATGACAGTACTGACTGCCGTTACACTGATTCTCGGAATGGGAAGCGTACAGGCCGCGGATCTTCGTGTCGGCGTTGAAGGCGCTTATCCCCCGTTTTCATGGAAAGAATCCGACGGCACCTTGAAAGGTTTCGATATCGAAATTGCCGAGGCAATCTGTGCCGAAATGAAGCGTAAATGCGTGCTGATAGAGCAGGACTGGGACGGCATGATTCCGGCGTTGCTGGCTAGAAAATTCGATACCATTATTGCTTCGATGTCGATTACCGAGGAGCGCAAGAAACGGGTCGATTTCAGCGACAAGTATTACAACACGCCCGCAAAATTCGTCGCCAAGAAAGGCGCCGGACTGGAAATCAGCGAGGAAGGATTGAAAGGCAAAAGAATCGGCCTGCAACGCGGCACTACCCACCAATGCTTCATGGAAAAGATTTATCCTGAGGCCGAACTGGTGCTCTACGGAACCCAGGACGAGGTATTTCAGGATCTTGCGATAGGTCGTATCGATGCCCAGTTTTCAGACTCTATCGCAGCTGATGATGGCTTTCTTAAAACCGATGCCGGTAAAGATTTCGAGTTTACCGGTGCCGACCAGCATGACGAGGCATGCCACGGTCCGGGCGCCGGCATGACCGTGCGCAAGCAGGACAAGGAGTTGCGCATGGAGCTCAACGAGGCGCTCAAGGCGATTCGGGAGAAAGGCATTTATCAGAAAATCAACGCCAAGTATTTCGATTTCGATATCTTCGGCGGTTAATCGTCTAATTGAACCTAACCCGGCCTGTTGGTTACAGGCCGGGAATTTTAATCTGAGCGACAGGCACTAAAGTGGATCTGATCATCGAATACCAGGGCCAGTTATTATCGGGCACATGGGTGACCATAAAACTCGCGCTGATGTCGTTGATTATGGCGGTATTTTTCGGATTACTCGGTGCCTGGGCCAAGCTGTCCAAAAGTATGGTCGCACAGAAAACCGCGAATGGTTATACCGCCATCGTACGCGGGGTACCCGACCTGGTGTTGATATTGCTGGTTTTCTTCGGTGGCCAGGAACTGGCCAACTCGATCGGTACACTAACCGGCCTGTGGGACTACGCCGAAATCAGCCAGTTCGCCGCCGGCGTCGGTACCATCGGTGTCGTGTTTGGCGGTTACATGACCGAAACCTTCCGCGGCGCGATCCTGGCAATACCGAAAGGCCAGATCGAAGCCGGCGTCGCCTGTGGCATGTCACGCCTAACCATATTTCGCCGCATTATCTGGCCGCAGATGGTGGTTTACGCGCTACCGGGTTTTTCAAATAACTGGCTGGTACAAATCAAATCGACCGCGCTGGTCTCGGTCATCGGACTGCAGGACGTTGTCTACAACGGATTTGTCGCCGGGCGTTCGACGCGGCAATTGTTTACCTTCATGTTCGCGGTACTAATGATTTATCTGGTATTGACCGCGATATCTGACTCTGGATTGCGCTGGCTCGATAAAAGATACAGTAAGGGCATTGTGAGGAGCGACGATGGGTGATTCGATCATCCAGTTTCTCGAAACCTGGTCACCGATCGACATCGTATTGATCGCTCAGAATTTCGATCGTTTCCTGTGGGGTGCGCTGACAACCCTGGAGTTGACGGTAATGTCGCTTATTATTGGCGGAATACTGGCGATTCCGCTGGCGATTGTGCGCGCCGGCAATAACCCGTTTTTAAACGCGCCGGTGTGGGCCTTTACCTACCTGTTTCGTGGTACCCCGCTGCTGGTGCAGACTTACCTGATTTACTATGGACTGGGCCAGTTCGAGTGGATCCGCGAAACCTTCCTGTGGGGACCGGTTCTTTCACAGGCCTGGTATTGTGCGCTGATCGCGTTTTCGCTCAATACCGCGGCCTATACCACTGAATTGCTGCGCGGTTCGATCGTGAACACCAGCAGGGGTGAAGTCGAAGCCGCCAAGGCCTGCGGTTTCAGTAACTTGATGCGACTCAGGCGCATCGTGCTACCGAGCGCTTTTCGGCGTGCGCTGCCGGCCTATTCGAACGAAGTTATATTCATGCTGCACGGTTCGGTGGTGGCAAGCACGATTACGATTCAGGATTTGCTCGGAGTCGGACGCTGGCTCAACGGTCGCTATTACCTTGCCTATGAAGGTTTTATCACCGCCGCGGTACTTTACTTTATCATAGTGCTGGCGGTCGCCCGGGGTTTCCGTTTCTGGGAAAAACACTGGTTACAGCACCTTTATCCGCGTGAAGCGCTCGAGGTTAAGCCCGCCAAGGGTGCCGCGTCTTTTCGAATCTAGGGCATGGCCGATAACAAATTCAATCAGCCCCTGGGTGGCAACGAAATGCCACGTTTCGGCGGCATCGCGACGATGATGCGATTACCACATATACCTGATCCCAGCGGGCTCGACGTCGGATTCGTGGGCGTGCCCTTCGATATCGGAACCTCCAACCGCGCCGGTGCACGTTTCGGACCGCGCCAGATTCGAACCGAGTCCTGCCTGATCCGCCCCTACAATATGGCAACGCGCGCGGCGCCTTTCGATTCGCTGCAGGTGGCCGACATCGGCGATATCGCGATCAATACCTTTAACCTTGAGAAATCGGTAGCGATTATCGAACAGGCCTACGATGAGATCCTGGCGGCCGATTGCAAGCCGATCACGCTCGGCGGTGATCACACTATTTCGTTGCCGATACTGCGTGCCTTGCATAAGAAACATGGTCCGGTCGGCATTGTCCACGTCGATGCGCATGCCGATATAAATGATCACATGTTTGGTGAACGAATTGCGCACGGCACGCCGTTTCGGCGCGCCATCGAGGAGGGCCTGATCGAGCCAACACGCATGGTCCAGATCGGACTGCGCGCCAGCGGTTACGAGGCCGATGATTTCGACTGGCCGCGATCGCAGGGCGTGCGCGTGGTGCAGGCAGAGGAGTGCTGGTACCAGTCGCTGGCTCCGCTGATGGCCGAGGTGCGCGAGCAGTTGGGTGTCGGTCCGGTTTACCTGACCTTTGATATCGATGGTCTCGATCCGGCCTATGCACCCGGCACCGGAACCCCGGAGATCGGTGGTCTGACCGTGCACCAGGGCCTCGAGATCGTCAGGGGCTGTCGCGGGCTCGATATTGTCGGTGCCGACATGGTCGAAGTGGCGCCCGCATACGATACTTCGGGTAATACGGCGCTGGTGGCGGCCAACCTGCTATTCGAAATGCTGTGCGTGTTCCCCGGCGTCGAATACCGAACCTAGTCGCACCGCCAACAACTCTGTCATACCGCGGCTTGACCGCGGTATCCAGAAGAGCAGTTGATGTAGAAGGCCGGTCCCCGCGATCAGGTCACGGAATGAAGGCAGGATTTAACGTCTTCGACGGCGGCGTGAACTGCCGCGCGTTTGCACCTCGTGCTGGCCGCTGGCCTGGGCCTGGGCACCTTTAGTCACGGCACCCAGCTCGCGTTCAACGTCTTCGATGCTTGGTAGCGGACCGGGTGCGGTAGTGTCCAGCGCATGACGCATTGCCGCCACGTGTCCGGCCGTGGTGCCACAGCAGCCGCCGACGATACGTGCGCCGGCATCGCGTGCCATGGTGGCGTAGCGCGCCATGATCTCGGGTGTACCGTTGTAATGAATCTCGCCGTCGATGAATTCGGGAATGCCGCAGTTTGCCTTGGCCACGAGAATCGGATCGCCACTGTCGGCGGGTTTGCTGGCCTGCATGTTCAGGATCGTCGCGACCACTTCAGACGCACCGATGCCACAGTTGGTACCGCAGGCGTGCGCGCCAAGGCGTTGATGCAATGCCATCATATCGGCGGCGCCAACGCCCATCATGGTGCGGCCATTGGTGTCGAAACTCATCGTGAAAACGATCGGCAAAGCGGTTTGCTGTGCGCCGCGCACCGCGCACTCGACTTCCTCCTGCGACGACATGGTCTCGATCCAGATAACATCGGCACCTCCCTGCTCCAGCGCCAGTGCCTGCTCGGCAAACGCGGCAACGGCATCTTCGGTTTCTAGATCACCCAGCGGTGCGAGAATTTCGCCGGTTGGCCCGATCGAACCTGCTACCACGATTTCCCGGCCGCAGCGTTCGACAACTTCACGCAGTATTTCCGCGGCAGCGATATTTAACTCGGCCACTCGCGATTCGGCCTGGTGCAGTTTCAGGCGGTATCGGGTGCCGCCAAAACTATTGGTCAATATCAGGTCGGACCCGGCGTCGACGAATGCCCGGTAGTGCGTGGCCACCCGTTCGGGAAAATCAATATTCCAAAGTTCCGGGGCATCCCCGCTTTGCAGGCCCATGCCGAAGAAGGTCGTGCCGGTGGCGCCGTCGGCAAGCAAGGTGGCCTTTTCGGCGAGCAGTTTTTCAAACCGGTTCAATATCGTCTTTCAACCGCGTAGTCCGCGAGGAACATCAATGCCTGTTTGTACGGGCTCTGTTCAAGACCGGCGATTTGCTGCTTGGCCCGAATCACTTCTGATTGTGCCCTGTCGATGGTGTATTCAAGTGCACCGGTATCCCGAATCGCCTGCAGGATGTCTTCGAAACGCTCGGCCTTGCCATTTTCGATGCTATCCCGGATCAATTTTTTCTGGTTGGAACTGCCGACTTCCATGGCGCGGATCAGTGGCAGGGTCGGTTTACCCTCGGCCAGGTCATCACCGACGTTTTTACCGAGCTCGTCGCTTTGCGCCGAGTAATCGAGCGCATCGTCAATCAGCTGAAAGGCGACACCGAGGTGCCTGCCGTAGGTTTGCAGCGCCAGTTCCTGCTGCGCGGACATCTCACCGAGGATGGCGCCAATACGAGCCGCGGCTTCGAACAGGCAGGCGGTTTTGGCGTAGATCACGTCGTCATACCTGGTTTCATCGGTATCGGGGTCCCGAATATTAAGCAGCTGCAGCACCTCTCCCTGGGCGATGGTGTTGGTCGTGTTTGCCAGCAAATCCATGATCGTCATGGACTGTGCGCGCACCATCATCTGGAACGCCCGCGAATACAGGTAATCTCCGACCAGCACCGCGGCCTCGTTGCCCCAGATAGCGCTGGCTGCTTCTTTGCCGCGGCGCATGTCCGAGTCATCGACCACATCGTCATGCAGCAGGGTCGCGGTGTGTATAAACTCGATCACGGCGGCGAGCAGTGCGTCCTGTTCTCCCTGGTAACGGCAGGCTTTCGCAGCAAGGATGACCAGCATCGGGCGCAGGCGCTTGCCGCCGCTTAAAATAATATGCTGGCTAAGCTGGTTGATCAGTACCACGTCCGACGCGAGATTGTCGGTGATCACCTGGTTTACCCGCAGCATATCGCTATCGGTCAGATTTTTAAGGTCCTCCAGTACGAAGGACTGATTCGAGGTAATTGCGGCTTCAGACATAGTGCGGAGTATCGCAAAGACACTGCTCGCGATCTAGCATAAGCGCAGGATTTATTTA
>CALZHS010000015.1:0-12644 GCA_945787265.1 uncultured Gammaproteobacteria bacterium
GAGGATTATCCCCTCGGCGAAGCTGTATGCCGAATCCTGCTTCAGGGAAGATTTTCCAGTACTGCACCACCTCGCCGAGGCCCTGTCTCTGGCGGCAAGCTTTGAACTGGCCGAAATTGCCGAGAGATTTTCCCGCGTAATGGGCAACCTGAGATGGTCCCAAAATCCAAACTATGACGACAATAATAGCAGCCGACGTTTTCTCGATGGTTATGCCTATGCCGGTATTTCGGGACCGGACGCACCGATCCTGTGCGCGGTGCCGCGGGGTGGCCTGCTGCTGCTCGGGCCTGGCGTTGTCTATCCGGGCCATCACCATGAACCCAAAGAGGTCTACCTGGTAATGACACCGGGCTCGCAATGGTGCCTCGACGAGGGTGAGTGGTTCGACGTCGCGCCTGGCGACCTGGTGTTTCACGACAGCTGGCAAATGCACGCGATGCGCACCCGCGACAAGCCATTACTTGCCTTCGCAGGATGGCTGGATGCGGGCGACCGGCGCGGCATCAGCTGGTCCGGGAATAACGGCGGTGTCCGTTTCGAGTAGACCCGGGATTGTTACCCGCCCATCCCGGTACGCTGTTTTCACCTTGCCGCCCTCCGTAGGTGCAAGTATAGTTTCGACAAAACCATAAATAACAAGACCAGAGTGAATGGCAGACCAGAGCGCAATATCAGTACATCAGGTCAGTAAAAAATTCGGCCACGGCAAGGACGAGTTTTTTGCGCTGGATAATGTCTCGGTGGACATACGCGAGAACGAGTTTTTCACCCTGCTCGGACCTTCGGGCTGCGGTAAAACCACGCTATTGCGCCTGATTGCCGGTTTTGAACATCCGAGCTCAGGCCATATTCAATTGCATGGCGAGGAAATTTCGCACCTGCCGCCCTTCAAACGACCAGTCAACACCGTGTTCCAGAACTACGCGCTGTTCCCGCACTTAACCGTGGCGGAGAATATCGGTTTCGGCCTTAGCATGCAGGACAAACCGGCAGCAGAGATCGACGCCACGGTCGCTGAAATGCTGCAACTGGTGCAAATGGAATCATTGCGTGATCGACGCACCGACCAGATTTCCGGCGGACAGCAACAGCGGGTTGCGCTGGCGCGGGCACTGGCACCGCATCCACGGGTGTTACTGCTGGACGAGCCCCTTTCCGCGCTCGATTACAAGTTGCGCAAGGGCATGCAGATCGAACTCAAACGCCTGCAGCTGGAAACGGGTATCACTTTTATCTTCGTCACCCACGACCAGGAGGAGGCACTCACCATGTCCGACCGTATCGCGGTCATGGACAAAGGTCAGATCCTGCAGGTGGGAAGTCCCAACGATATCTACGATCGACCGTCGCAGCACTTTGTTGCGAATTTTATCGGTGATACCAATTTTCTCACCGCCGAACTGATCGAATCTAACACCAGCAGCTCGGTGCTCAAACTGGCTTCGGGCAAGACACTCGAATCCGGCCCGACCGATTCACCGGTCAATGCGATCGTCAATATCGCGGTACGGCCGGAGCAAGCGATGCTGATTGAAGATCTCGCCGAAGCTGATTTGCAGGGCACCGTCACCAATATCATGTACTCCGGTACCGACTCGCATTTCCATATTCAGCTCGATACGGACGATGAGTTTATTGCCAAAGTGCAAAACAGCGGACCAGTGAAACGCGACTGGCAAACCGGCCAGGCCGTCGGCATCAAGTTTCACGCCGATTCCGTTCAGATCCTGCGGGATTAGCAGTCCAGATGCCCGCAGAGCCGCAACAGCTTTCAGAATACGAACAGGCGGCGCGCAAGCAGGATACCCGGCGCAACCTGCTGCTATGCAGCCCCGCGCTGGTGGTTTTGTTACTCGCCGCATCGGGTCCCCTGCTGGTCATGTTGTTTTACTCGTTTCTGACGCCGGGCAAATACGGCGGCGTCGAGTACCAGCTGTCTTTTGACGGCTGGATCAACGTTATCCTGGTGCGCGATATTTTCGACGACGTACTGAAGTTTGCCGACGCCCACCTCTCGGTGTTCTGGCGCTCGATCAAGCTTTCGACGCTGACCACGATCACCTGCCTCGTGATCGGTTTCCCGACCGCCTATTTTATCGCCACGCGTCCGCGCGCGAGCCGTAACTTCTGGCTGTTTCTGATCACGATACCTTTCTGGACCAACCTGCTGATTCGAACCTTCGCGATCATGGAACTGATCCGCAACAACGGTATTCTCAATAACCTGCTGATCGACCTGCACCTGATCGAGGAACCGATCCAAATCATGTATACCGACGTCGCCATCATGCTCGGCATGACTTATGTCTACCTGCCGCTGATGATCCTGCCGCTGTATGCATCGATGGAAAAACTCGACTTTGGCCTGGTGGAAGCTGCCTACGACCTCTACGCGACCCGCATCAGGGTGCTGCGCAAGGTTATTATCCCACTCATCAAGCCGGGCATCGTGGCAGGCTCGATCCTGGTGTTTATCCCGTCGCTGGGCGCTTTCGTGACGCCGCGCGTGCTCGGGGGAGGCAAGAACCTGATGCTCGGTAACCTGATCGAACTGCAGTTCGGGCAGGGCCGCAACTGGCCGCTGGGCGCCGCGTTGTCGATCACGTTGCTGGTTATCGTCATGATCACGCTGTTGATCTACGTGCGCAACGCGCAAAAGAGCGGAGTCAAGCATGGCTAGCACGGTGAAGCGCGGCAAGCTTTTCTCGATTTACAAACTCCCGGGATTTACCTTTATTGCGATAGCCTGTTTCCTGATGCTGTATGCACCCATCATGACCCTGGTGGGATATTCGTTCAATTCCGGAAGATCGCTGGCGCTGTGGGAGGGCTTCTCGGTGCGCTGGTATTATTCCGCCTGGGAAAATACGGCGGTTCAGGAAGCGACCCTGCTGTCGCTGGCGATCGCCCTACAGGCGGCGCTTTACTCGACCATTCTCGCAACCATGGCGGCACTTGGCACGACACGGACGCGGCCCTTTCGCGGGCAGACCGCGATTTACACGATGATCAACCAGCCGCTGATGGTGCCAGAGATTGTCACTGCGGTTGCCCTGCTGATCTGCTTCGCGGTGATCAAGCAGGCCACCGGTTACCACGGCCTGGTTTACCTGGTGGCGGCGCACACGGCCTTTTGCATCCCCTTTGCCTACCTGCCTATCCGCGCCCGACTGGAAGACATGGACCTCTCCCTCGAAACCGCGGCCGCCGATCTATACGCGACCCCATGGCGTTGTTTTCGTCGGGTGACTCTGCCACTATTGTGGCCAGGTATCCTGGCCGGTGGGATGCTCGCATTTGTTATATCGCTCGACGACGTGGTTATCACGGAATTTGTAAAATCGGCCGGACAGGACACGTTGCCGACTTACATGCTGGGGCAGTTACGACGCGTGATTACCCCGGAAATGAACGCGATCGCCAGCGCGTTGCTGGTCGTATCGGTTTTACTGGTTTCACTGATATTCTTATTAAATCGTAAGAAATCGTGAAACGACACAACCTGAAAATTAAAAGAGAGAGGACAAGAGAAATGAAGCAATTCATCACTAAATCCGTCGTCGCGCTGGCGATGGTAGCTGTCTCGGGTGGCGCCTTTGCGGCCGGACAGCTCAATTTTTATAACTGGGGCAACTACACCAACCCGGAGCTTATTACCAAGTTTGAAAAGCAATACGACGTCAAGGTCACGATCACCGACTATGACTCCAACGATGGCGCGCTCGCCAAGGTCAAGGCGGGGGGTCATGGTTTTGACCTGGTAGTACCCTCGGCCAATTACATGAAAATCTGGATCGAAGAAGGCCTGCTGGCGGAAACCCGTCCCGACAAGATGTCGAATTTTAAAAACGTGTTACCCGAATTCGCCAATCCCGAATGGGATCCCGGTCGCCGCTACTCTGTGCCATGGCAGTGGGGCAGCGTCGGCATGATTGTCGACACCTCGGTCTACAAGGGCGACATCAACACCGCGGCGATTTACCTCGATCCGCCGGACGAACTCAAGGGCAAGATCAACGTCGCCCCGGAAATGAACGACGTCATCAGCTCGGCCATTATGTATGTTGGTGGCGACCCCTGTACTACCGATAAAGCAGTTTTGCGCAAGGTGCGCGACACGCTGGTAGCCGCAAAGAAGCACTGGTTATCGATGGATTACGGCGTCATCGAGAAATTTGCCGGCCGGGATTTGGCTGCATCACTTTACTGGAACGGTGCTGCCTTCAGGGCGCGTGAGAAAAATTCTGACGTCCGCTACGGTTATCCGCAAGAGGGTTTCGCGCTGTGGATGGACAGTGTCGCGGTATTGAAAGACGCGAAGAACATGGAAAATGCCAAGTTGTTTCAGAACTTCGTCATGGAGCCTGAAAATGCGGCACTGATCTCAGCTTTCGCACGCTATGCAAACGGCATCAAGGGTTCTGATGAATTCATGCCTGCCGACATGAAGGGTGCACCGGAAATCATTATCGATCCGAAGCTGGCTGGTGCCGGAAAATTCCTGCAGGCCTGCTCACCCAAGGCGACCGAGATGTACACCGCGATCTGGACAGAGTTGCAAAAGTAATCTCGTTACCAGCAGTTGAACTGGAGGGCTGCCATGGCATTGGTCGTGGCAGCCTTTTTTTCTTGAACCGAACATTTTCGAAGATCAAATCATGCCGAAAATAATGCAAGGCTTTCCCGTCCCTGAAAAGCAGCGGGTGCCGCGCGACAATTGGGACCGTGCGCCGTGGAATCGCTGGACATTCCAGAACGTACGACAGATCCTGCCGACCACCGAAGTCTGGCGCGGCAGCGGCCCGGTCTGGGAACTGGCGCGTCAACCGCGCGAGCTCGGACAAATCGAATTTACCGTGGACGATAGCGATCCGGCGACCATACAGGACTGGATTGACTCGAGTTTTACCGATGGCATTACCGTGTTGCACAAGGGAAATGTCGTATTCGAGCAGTATCACAACGGCATGACGGATCGAACGCTGCACCTGTCCCAGTCGATGGCAAAATCTGTGGTCGCGGCAGTAGCGGGTATTATGATCGATCGCGGATTGCTCGACCCGGCTGCATTGGTCACCACCTATCTACCCGAGCTCAAAGCAACCGCGTGGAAAGGCGCCATCCTGCAACAGGTGCTGGACATGACGACCGGGGTTGCGTACACCGAAGATTATGAAGCGAGCGACTCCGACATTGCCATCACCGATTTTGCCAGCGGCTGGAAACAGCCCGGACCGGGCATCGAGTCACCGGCCTGCGTCTGGGACCAGATCCTGACCCTGACCAAACGCGAACGTGAACACGGGGCGTTATTCAAGTACCGTTCGATCGAAACCGACGTGCTCGCGCACTGCCTGGAACGTGTCACCGAGACCCGGCTTGCTTTGCTGGTCAGTCGTGAACTGTGGCAGCCGCTGGGCTGCGAGGAAAGCGCCAACTTCACCGTCGACCCGGCAGGATACGCGCTCGCCTGTGGCGGCCTGAACGCCACCCTGCGCGACTATGCCCGCTTCGGCCAGATGCTGCTGCAGCAGGGCACCGTGAATGATCGACAGGTAGTACCCGCAGAATGGATCGACGACATCCACAATGCAGATCCCAACCTGTTTGGCGAACCCTACACCGAGGCTGCGCCGAACGGTGCCTATCGCAACCAGTTCTGGATCGAGGACGTCGAGCGTCGCGCATTCATGGCCCGGGGTGTATTCGGACAATTAATCTACGTCGATCCGGAACATCAAATGGTGGTCGTGAAACTATCCACCTGGCCGGAGTTTACGTCGGTACCGCGGTTAAAATCTGCCCTGGACGCGATTCACGCCATCGGCGCGCACTTGAATCATTAAGTTTATCGTTGCGGCCGCTTATGCCCGCGAAATGGTTGCCAGGAATCGCTCAAACAGGTTCTCGACCGTTTCGATTACGCCGTTCAGGGCATGGTCGCCGCTAATCAGGTGCAGCGTGCAATCAGCCTGTCGCGCATACCTGATCGAGTGATCGGCGGGAATCACGTCGTCTGACCAACCGTGCACGATTTCGATATGGGCCGATCTGGAATCATGCTGCTGATGCTTGAAGCCCGGCATATAAAGCGCCGGCGCCATCAGGTACAGTCCTTTTACCGCAACCGTCTCGGACGCCACCAACGCAACGTAACCCCCCATGCTGGAACCGACCAGGGCAAACTCGTCGACCTCCTGTTCGAGCGCTGCCAGCAGGCGTTCAACCCGGAGCTCCGGGTCCATCAGGTCAGTGTAATCAATGCTGTCGACGCCGTATCCCTGCTGGCGCGCAATCTCCGCCAGTCGCCTGATTTTAAATCCCCAGGGACCGCTTTCCTTGCCATGTGAAAAAATGACCTTCATCAGATGCCTGAAGTTTTCGGGCTGGCGCGCACGACTGGCGCCGCTATTTGTTACCGCCGGCGTTCAGCATGTCATAAAGCGAATGCGCATGTTCGGCGGCCTGGATCCCGAGCGGCGTCAGGTAGCCGCCATCGACCTGGGTGATGAACCCGTCCTGGTACAGCTGCCGTGCCGCCGCAATCATCGATTCATCGGCGGTCTTATGGATCTTGACGCCTTCCAGGCCGGACGGGGATTTGAACAACATCAACAGGTCTAACTCGGCTAGGTTTTGGGGCGTGTATGACATTCGAATTCCGCTAGATTTTCCGTGAGTGAAGTTTGTCTTCGCAACCAGCGGGAAGCCTATCATTTTTCTATTTGTCCCGGGCAATGAATTTGACGGGTGCAACCGGTTCGAAATTCAGCGAAGTTATATGCAGGCTGGAACCGGCCGCAGGCAATGATTTTATAAAAAGGGTGAAATTCCGATTAGATCAGGCGTTTGACAGGCTTGAAAGCTCGCTGTTTTGAGAGCTGACCCGGTCCAGGAAACAGTCGATTTTGACTGGCTCGCTGAACAGGAACCCCTGCATCAGGTGACAGCCCAAACCCTCGAGATATTCAGACTGGTTGGCGTTTTCGACGCCCTCGGCGATGGTTTTTATACCGAGACCCTGCGCCATGCCGACAATGGCCGCAACCAATGCGGCTCCCTTGCCCGAACGCTCGATTTCCGAAATGAACGAGTAATCTATTTTGATCGTGCTGACCGGCAACTCGCGGAGGTAGTTGAGCGACGAATAGCCGGTTCCGAAATCATCGATCGCAATCGAGATCCCCTTGTTCGCCAAAACCTGCAGCTTATGGGTACAGGACTGGATATCGCTCATAAACATATTCTCGGTGATTTCAATTTCCAGCCGCTCGGGCTCAATGCCATAAACCTCGGTAAAGGAAACCAGCGTCTCGGGAAAGTCTTTCTGCCTGATATCGGTTGCCGACAGGTTGATACTGACCTTGATCTGGCTTTCCAGAAAATCCTGGTTACCGAACAAGTCCTTTGCGACCCGGCGCAGTACCCAGTCACTCAGTTGTTCAATGATGCGTGATTCCTCGGCCTGCTCCAGGAAATAGCTCGGCCGGCGCAGACCGAGCTGGGGATGATTCCATCTCAACAGCGCTTCTACACCGACTATCTTGCGGGTTTCCACGTCCATCTGTGGTTGATAGTAAATTTCAAGCTCGTCATTTTTTAAGGCATTTCTGAGCCCGCTTTCGATGGAAATTTTTTCGGCGGCAGCGTGCTCGATCTTGTCGTTAAAAAAGGTATAGCCATTTTTGCCGGTCGCCTTGACGTCGTACATTGCCATATCGGCATTTTTTATCAGCGTATTGATATCATTTGAATCATCGGGAAACACCGCTATACCGATGCTGATGTTGATATAGACTTCCTCGCCTTTCAAATAGAAGGGCTGCTGTAAACTGGCGATCAATTTTTGCGCTACCTTCTCAGCCTGCACCCTCGTGGTCGGCTGAGGCAGCAGCAACATGAATTCATCACCGCCCAGCCTGGCCAGGGTATCCCCGGTTCTAATTTCACGCTTGAGGCGACCGGCCACCTCGACCAGCAGCTGATCGCCGACCACGTGACCAAAGCTGTCATTAATCAGTTTGAACCTGTCGAGGTCAAGAAACATGACGATCAGTGTTTCGCCGGTTCTTTCCGACTGGCGGATCGCAAGATCCAGCCGATCGTGCAGCATCGCGCGGTTGGGCAGCTTGGTTAGCAGATCGTGATAAGCCTGGAAGGTAATTAATTTTTCGGCCTTTTTGCGGCTGGTAATGTCGCGTGCGACGCCGTAGGTGCCCTGGTAGGTACTCAGTTTTTTCGGATCCTTCGCATCGACCACGTAAATGCCCATGGAGTTGAGCTCGATGGGACGCGTGGTGACGTCAAACGGCTTCGAGGGATCCCGGGTGTTGCATTTCAGGGCCAGCTCTATCGTCCTGTTGGAGCGATTTGCACGGCGACGCTCATTGAACAGGTATTCCGCCTTTAAACGATCTTCGTCGGCGATAAATTCGCTGTAATGCTTGCCGATCATATCCGACTTCTCATAGCCCAGCAGCTTGGTAACGCTGTCATTGACGAAACTGAATTCACCGGCCAGGTTCAGCATGTAAATCAAGTCCGGGGAATTGTCGACCATGTAACGATGCAGTCGCTCCGAATGCGCCAGGCGGTTTTGAATCTGAGATTTTTCGTCCTCGATTTTTAATTTTTCCAGCGCATTGCGAATCGAATGCTCGAGTTCGTCAAAGCTGTAGGGCTTTTTGAAAATGTCATAGGCGCCCAGGCGCACCGCCTCGGTAACCTTGTTGATCGATGTCTCGCCACTTAACACGATGACCGTTGTTTTTATATTTTTTTCCCTGATGAAGGAAAGCACCTGGTCGCCTGTTTTTTTAGGCATGTTGAGATCGAGTATGATCAGGTTGAACTGGCGTTGTTGAATCAGAGAGATGGCTTCTTCACCATCCGCGGCCTCGGTGATATCGGACCATTTTCGCTTCAGCAGCGTCACCAGGCTTTCGCGGGCCCTTTGTTCATCATCCACCACCAGGAACGAGGTGGGCTTATTAAAACGTCGTGCTTTTTCTTCGAGAGTTATCAAAAAATTGTCCATCAGGTCCGAACTACAGGTTACCTTTTTAATCGCAGGGGAATCAAAATTTCGAACGAGGATCCACCAACCTCATTTTCCATATATTTAATCTGGCCATTATAACGCGCAACGATGTCGGCTGTCACAGAAAGACCGAGCCCCCTGATGGCACCATCCTTGGCACTGGCCAATGGCGCAAACAGCAGTTGCCGGGTGATTGGATCGATGCCCCTGCCGCGGTCCGCGATGGAAAATTGAGCAAAGGTAGCGCCATCTATATTGACGAAATGGCGGCTTGATACGATGATTTCGGCATCACGAGTCTGGGCCTCGATGGCGTTCTTGACCAGGTTCAGAATAACCTGGCGCAACGCGTCCCGCGTTATCTCGATTTCTGCGTCCGACTCGTCCAGGGCCCACTTGATTTCAACCTCCTTGCCATTGCTGATCGATTTTACGTATAGCGGCACGGACATCTTCAATTCTTCATTTAAAAGTACCGTTGCGGGTACGGATTCCTTCTCGTCCCTGAAATTTAAAACAATATTACCGATTCTCTGCACCTCTTCCTTGAGTATCCTGATTTCGGACTCGTTGCTGGCATCTTTCGATTGCGAATTGTCCTGGATAATATCGATATAGTTGGCAATGACACTCAGTGGGTTGCTGATCTCATGAATCAACTTGTCGACATCCTTATGCTCCTGCTCCTTTTTGACGCTGTCTTCGAAGGCGCGCTGCTTGACTTCCTGGTTATTTCTTATCCACAGTTCCGCATTAATCTTCAGGTAGTCTGAAATAAACTTGGCCAGGTTCTCGAGCGGTTTTTTCTGATCCTGGTTGGCACCGATGACAACCGCACCGATGACCTGGTCGCCGTGACCGAGAGGCAGGCTGAGGGCAATTTCATGATTCAGCCGACGGATGATCTGACGATCGGATATGGGCGATATTTCGTCGAGGGTTTTTTCGGGCTCGATCCAGATGTTACATTTTTCAGTATAGCTACGGATGATCTGGCTCTTGCTGTTTTCAATCGAGAATTTGCTGACCGCGCGAACCTGGTCAACCTCGTAAAGTGCGAGATAAGCGGGATTTTTGGAATCCGGGAACAGCATGGCCACGTCGGAAATGGAAAACAACAGCTGCATCTCGCGCGCTATTTTGAGTAGCAGGTTCTTCGGCGTATTGATATTGGTCGAATCAATTTCCTCGGAGGTAATTACCTTGACCAGGGATGCGTCCCTGATCCTGCGTGCGAGCTTGATCGTTTCTCTCTCGATGTTCTGCGACACGTGCACCTGGGTCAGGCATCCTGATTTGGGATAGGGAATATCGAACGAGACAGCCACCTGGGCCATCTTGTCCTGCACGTGGATATAAATCAGCTTCAATTCTTTTTCATCGACCAGGCCCGACTGCCAATTACTATCGGGTCTGCCATAACGACTCAGGTGCCGGGCCATCTCGCTTGCCTCGGACAGTATCTGGCACAGGACGTCACCACCCTGCAGCTGCTCTTCCTCCTCGTGATGAAATCGGATGGCATCGGCAATCGCCGGGCTCAGGCTGGGCCACTGTTCGATCAGGCTGGCACCCAGTTCGGTGTGGCTGACGCCGAATTTCTGCACTTCGCGGCGGATAACCTCCGCTTCGGTCGCCAGGTTCATGATATCGACGTATTGGTCATGGAACTTGGTATCAAACACGATCTGCCCAAAATGGTGCAGCAAGCCAGCAAGGTAGGCATCCTGGGGGTAGTCGTAATCCAGGGAGTGGGCGAAATCCTTGGCTATCACGGCACAGTAGAAGGATTCCAGCCAGGTATTGCAGACAAATTCTTTTTGCGTATTGATCAGGCCCGCGAACAGTTGCTGCATCGACGACGTCAACATCATGGTTTTGACGAGTTCGTGGCCCAGTAACGCCACGGCATGACTCAGGTTATCGACTGGCTGTTTAATCTCGAAAGCCGCGGAGTTGACGGCCATGATTAACTTGGCGGTGAGCGCCGCATCGGTGCCAATTAAATCGGCCAGCTCCTCGATCGAACTGTCAGGATCATGACAGATATCAAGCAGCTTGCTGAGAAGTTGCGGGGGACTAGGAAGCCGAACCAATTCTATTGATTCAATCGTCAAATTCGGAGAGCCTCCTAAATCAAGCATTACTTCTTCTTATTGAATTGGTTCAGTACACTAAAGGCGGAAGCCGATAATATACTATATTTCTATCCTGATTCGACCTTTCACCGAATATCCGCTAAATAAGCATCCGGGCGCGTCGCGCATACCTTATCACGGTAAAACTGGTCTAAACGGGATCATCCAGCGATCATGAAAACATGACTAAGATGTCAAAAACATGGCACAGATCACATTAATTTCGATTTTTCCTTCTTTTGCCCAACTTACATCGCCGAAATCCGCCACTCGCCTGGGCCCTGATCGATTTGTCCAAAAATGGGGTTACCGACTAAGCGCTAACCTGCTTCCAATCCCGTTCCGGATTCCAATTAACCTCAATTTTAATCGGGACATGCCGGGCTAAAATTATTCGCCCGATCAATTCTATTTTTTAAACCAATACAATAATATGGGAGTCCTGATTATTCCCATCCAGGCGAGGTATTCGACAATGTTCAAACACGGATTTTATCTTGCCGCATTGCTCGCGATCGCAAGTCTACTGTTTCCACAAACCATGCCGCAGGCGGACTCGGCAGCCACGGGCGGTGTCGAGGCTGATGGCAAACCGAAACTGGTCGACTTCTGGCGACCGGGAGATGCCGGTCAGCGCATGAACATCCGTGGCAGGGTTACCAGTCTTGACGGTACGCCTTTGGCCGGAATACCAATCTCTATCCGCCAGGCCAATGGCGATGGCGATTATACGCAGCGCTACAGGACTACCCTGCTCAGCGACGCGAAGGGGCGCTACCAGTTCGGATCGGTAGTGCCGGGTAACTATTATGGCGTCAAGCACGTCCATATCGAGGTTTACCACGACGGCTACGAGTACTTCGATACCGAGATATTGTTCAAGGGCGATCCAAACCTGGATGGTTACACGGATGCGGAGCAGGCGATATTTCTCGAGGAGTCTACCGTTAATGGCGAAACCATCCTGTTCGGGCGCTTCGATATCGTCCTGGTCCCGGGATAACAACCCGGGGCATCCGCAGACGACATGCCGTCGCCTGTCCCGACTGTATTGGTAAAAAATTATGAAACATGGGATCGTTGTTTTTTTCACGCTGGCATTATGGCAATTACCGGCGCTCTCGCTTGCCCAATCGCATCAAGGCGCCGGCGAATCAGAATCCGCAGCGAGGGCGTTGCAGGAAGTTCCCGGTAATGCGCACGAGTTTTATTTTACGCGCGGCATCTACAGCGGCGAATTCGATGATTACGACGAGGGTGGTCGCTGGGCGATAGACTACCCCAAGGCCGACCACCAGTTCCTGGTGGCGCTCAAGCGCCTGAGTGTCGTCGATGCCTACGGCTCGGACAATGCGATCGAGTTGACCGATCCGATGCTGCGCCGCTTTCCGCTGCTGTATGCGGTCGAGGTGGGATCGATGTCGTTGAGCGAGGCCGAAATACTGGCGTTGCGCAACTACCTG
>CALZHS010000015.1:12668-14355 GCA_945787265.1 uncultured Gammaproteobacteria bacterium
ATCGTCGACCTGCCGCCCGAACATCCGGTCTTTAATGTCTTTTACAACATCGATCGCATTATCCAGGTGCCGAATGTGCGCCAGGGGTGGGGTGCGCCGCAGGGGGGGCCGACGCACGAATACGACGGCATCGTCCCCCACGTGCGCGGCATTTTCGACGACGACGGCCGACTGATGGTGCTAATCAACTGGAATACCGACCTCGGAGATGCGTGGGAATGGGCGGACAACGCGGATTACCCGCTCAAGTTTTCGACCTATGCCTTTGAAATCGGGATCAATTTCGTGATCTACGCGATGACCCATTAGCAGCACCCCGGGAACTTACGCGGCCATGTTCGAATTCCTGTTCAAGTACCCCGTGGAATATTTCAACCAGGGCCTGCTGATCCTGGCCCTGCCCGGATGGCAGTTGGCGCTGATGCCGGTCGGGATACTGGTGCTTGCCTTCATCGTACTCGGTTATTTCAACCTGCGCGGGGGCACCGGTATCGGTCATCGGGTGGTAATCGCCCTGCTGCGCGGTCTTGCTATTTCGCTGGTATTGTTCAGCCTTTCGCGGCCGCTACTCGAAGTGACGTCACAACTGGAACAACCCGGCGTGATCGGAGTTCTACTCGATAACTCGGTCAGTATGCGGATCGAGGATTTAGCCGGTGCGCCGCGCAGCCAGGTTATCCAGCAGCAACTCGATGCCGGCTCCGGCAGCCTGCTGCGCTCGCTGCAGCAGCGATTCGAAACCCGCCTGTTCAGGTTCGGTGAAGACACGCAAGCAATAACCGGGGTCGAGGCCATGGATTACGATGATGGCGACAGCAACCTGGTTCAGGCGCTCGAGGTCGCGCAACAAACGCTACAGGGCGAGCCCCTCGCCGGACTGGTCGTAATCAGCGATGGCGCCGTTCAGTCGACGGCGCAACTCGACAGCCTGCTGTTGTCGCTGCGGGCGGCCCAGGTCCCGGTTTATAGCATCGGCGTCGGCCAGCCCCGCTACCTGCGTGACATCGAGATCAGCCGGGTCAGGTTACCGCGTCGGGTGCTGAAAGGCAGTCGCGTTATCGCCGACGTTGCCATAACCCAGCAGGGCTATGACGGCGAATCGCTTGATCTCATCGTCGAGGATGACGGCCGTATCCTGCAGAAACAAAGCATAACGCTAGAACCGGGAACACAGTCTCTCAGGATCCCGCTCGTCACCGAAGATAGCGGTGCGCGACGGCTGGAGTTTTATCTCGCGAACCTGGCGGGTGAACAAATCACCGCAAATAACAGTCAACAGGAGATGCTGTCGATCAACGATGACAGAATGCGGATCCTTTACTTCGAGGGAGAACCCAGATTCGAGTTGAAATTTGTCCGGCGCGCGGTCGCAGATGACCGCAACCTCGGCGTAACGGGCCTGGTGAGAACCGCGGATGCGAAGTTTTACCGGGTAGGCATCGAATCGCAACAGGAGTTGCGCAGTGGCTTCCCGATTACGCGCGACGAACTGTTTGCCTACGACGCGCTGATCCTTGGTAGCGTGGAAATATCCCTGCTAAGCCGTGAACAGCAGGAAATGATCGTCGAGTTTGTCAGCGAGCGCGGCGGTGGCCTGCTCATGCTCGGTGGCCGCCATGCGTTTGCCGAGGGTGGCTACCGGGATTCGCTGCTCCACGATATCTCGCCGGTGGTGATGGCCGACCAG
>CALZHS010000016.1 GCA_945787265.1 uncultured Gammaproteobacteria bacterium
ACTTTCCTGCCAGCGGAGGTTAGATCGATGTCGTCACGATGAATCCCGACGCTGGTAAAACCACCCCGGATATCGCGCTCGCGGCTGTTTCCAAGCGCCTCGGTAAGATCCTGGTGCTGCGGCCATCCCGGGTGATAATCCAGCTCGAGCGAGAGACCCGACAAAATCTTGCCGAGCTCGGTTAATAAAATCTTCCCCAGGGCCGAGCAATACCGGCGTCGCATCTTGCTTATCTTCAGGGATGGTTCCAGCAAATGCTGATCCCAGTAATCTAGCAGCTCGGGATTCTTGCGAGATTTTAGCAGGCTGTTACGTTGCTTCAGGGCATGCTGGAACTGTCTCCAGTATTCGGCGTATCCTGGTTCCACGTGAAACAAACACCAATCCAGGAAGTCACGCCGCTTCCGCGGAGTGCCTTCGATTAACTGGATGATTTCTGCGTTTACGATATTGACCGGCGATCGTCTCACCAGGTCGGAGCGGCGTTTTACAGTCTCGCCGTCAATCCTGATCTCGAGTTTACTGTCGCTCTTGGCCAGGCCGGCCTTATAGCCGTCGAAACGACCAAACAGCAGGAATCCTTTCTTGCCATGTTGAATACACTGTTTTATCTGGTGAGTGCGAAAAGAATGTGCCTGGCACAGTACATAGATAGCTTCCAGTAAGCTGGTTTTGCCGGACCCGTTGGGCCCGCTGATCAGGTTAAGTCGCGGATCAAAATCGAGCGTCGTGCTCTTCAGGTTTCTAAAATCCGTCAGGCTCAGTTGCCTGATTGCCATGCGGGACTCAGGTATTCCTAGAGTCGCATCGGCATTACGACATAGAGACTGGACTCATCCTCGCTATCACTAATAATGGCGCTACTGTTTGAATCCTTCAATTTAACCTGGACTTTCTTGGAATCCAGGACATTCAGGACATCAATGAGGTAAGTTACATTGAATCCGATTTCCACGTCTGACTCGTTGTAATCGACCTGGAGTTCTTCTTCGGCTTCTTCCTGGTCCGGATTGTTTGCCTGAATCGACAGGTTGCCAGACGTCAGTGTCAGGCGAATCCCGCGATACTTCTCGTTCGATAGAATCGCGATCCTGCTCATTGAACTCTTCAGCGTTTCCCGATCAACCTCCATCGTTTTATTACCGTCGACCGGAATAACTCTCTGGTAGTCTGGGAATTTCCCGTCTATTAGCTTGGTTGTAAAAACCAACGCATCTGTTTCGACGCGCAAATGATTCTGGCTGAGCACACATTTAACCGGACTATCGTCAGAACCCAGCAGGCGCGATAACTCGAGAACCGCTTTTCGTGGAATTATAATCTGTTTTTCTTCGGTGACCCCGGTGTCGAGGTCGGTTTCGCTTAGCGCCAGCCGGTGACCGTCTGTCGCAACCAGTTTGATCCTGTCCGCTGATATCTCCATCAGAATACCGTTCAGGTAATAACGCACGTCCTGTTGAGCCATCGCAAACGAGGTTTTATCAAACAGTGCTTTAAACGTATTTTGTGGTATTGCAATTGTTTGCTGCCCCTCGATTTCCTCGAGGCCGGGGAAATCCTGGGCGGGAAGTGAAGCCAGGCTAAACCGACTGCGCGCCGACGTAAGCGATACTCTCGAATCTTCGATATTGAAGCTAATAACAGCAGATTCTGGCAATGCCTTACAGATATCGAGAAGTTTGCGCGCCGGAATAGTAGTCTGGAATTCATCGCTGTTATCCGCGGCAACACGCGCAACCATTTCGATTTCGAGATCCGTTGCGGTGAGTGACAAGTCACCACCCGTTGACTTGAGTAAAACATTACCCAGGATAGGCAAGGTTTGCCGTCGCTCAACCGCTCCGATGACCTGCTGAAGGGGTGTCAATATATCTTCTCTTTTAATCGTTGTTTTCATTTATATATCTAGTTTGTTATGTCTATTAGTAACTGCTCTTTTATGGGATAAGCCTGATTTATCTTTATTTATCAAGTATTTAGGGATCTATATTCCCCGTGTAACCTGTTCGACTCATCTTACTAAACTGTGCATAACCGCGGGATAAATATACGCTTCTTTTTTATCACCACTTTATCCACAGCCAACCACCCCCGTTTTCCCATGGCTTAATTGCTCAGCATTCGCGCCAGGATCTCAACATCTTCGTCGATGCGCCGATCTTCGCTGCGCAATTCTTCTATTTTTCGACAGGCATGGAGCACCGTCGTATGGTCTCGACCGCCAAAGGCATTTCCTATCTCGGGCAGACTGTGGCGCGTCAGGGATTTTGCAAGCGCCATCGCTATTTGACGCGGGCGGGTAATCGAGCGGTTACGTCGACTCGACAATAAATCGGCTACCCGAATCTTGAAATACTCCGCGACCAGTTTCTGGATATTATCTATGGTAATGGGCTTATCCTGCACGGCCAACAATTCTCTTAGCGCCTGGCGCGCAAAATCCTGGGTAATGGGTTCACCCGTAAAACGCGCATGCGCCACGACCCGTTTTAACGCCCCTTCGAGCTCACGAATATTCGATTTGAATCGTTCGGCAATGAAAAAAGCCACGTCATCAGGCACATCGGCATCGACTTGCTCGGCTTTACTGATCAGAATTGCGACGCGGGTTTCGAGATCAGCGGGTTTAATATCAACCGCGAGGCCCCATCCTAACCTGGACTGAATTCGATCTTCGAGCCCTTCGATTTCCTTTGGAAAGCGGTCGCAGGTGATAACCATCTGTGCACGTGCTTCATAGAGCGAATTAAAGGTGTGGAAAAATTCTTCCTGCGAACGGTTCTTGTCTGCGAGGAACTGGATATCGTCGATGAGCAGGGCATCGAGGCTACGATAAGAATTTTTAAAATCATTCATGCGGCTGTGTTGCAGGGCTTTCACCATGTCAGAAACGAAACGTTCACAGTTCACGTATAAAATATTGGCATCCGGGTTGTTTTCACGAATCTGGTTACCGATCGCATGCATCAAGTGTGTCTTGCCGAGGCCAACCCCGCCATAAATGTATAGCGGATTGTATTCAGATCCCGGATTGCTGCTGATTTGTATCGATGCCGCACGTGCCAGCTGGTTCGATTTGCCTTCGACAAAGTTTTTGAACTTTTGTGACTCGTTAAGACCCGAGGACCGGTAAGTTCGGGGTGGTGGGGCGGGTGCAACAGTTTCGGCCTCTGCTGGCCTCGCATGGGAACCAATCATCAGGCTGACCGAGATAGATTTGCTGTCATCGAGGCTGGCTACGAGTTCGCGAATTCGATCAAGAAAATGCTTGCGAACCCAGTCCATGACAAAACGATTCGGGGCCAGCAACTTCAGCGTGTTGAGTTCCTGCTCTACCTGCAATGGTAAAATCCAGGTATTGAGTTGTTGCTCACTGATTTCGCCTTCGAGGCAGGAAATACACTGTTGCCAAATAGAATTCAAAACATCCCCAAGCGTTTGTTTTCGCGTGCCAAAATGGACGGAAAAAGCAGCCTTCCCGAGTACTAACGCGTCGCGCAGACCGGTAAAAAGCCACTAAAAAGTAGATTTTTCGGCTTTATTTACCCGCATTTCGGGTAATTCCCCAGGTTCAGCCGATAAAGCGTAATATTATACTTATCCACAGCCCGAGCAAGAGCTGTGGCAAAAAAAGAGTGAAGATTTTTTTGCAATTCATAATGTATCGGGTGGCGCACTCGAAAAATGCAGAAATATCGACGCGAGTGCTAATTAGATATTGACGTAACGCGGCTCTAACAGTACATTGTCGCGCCTTGTTGAAAACGACAAACTTTAGAGAGCCGAGGCGTTTGACATGAAGCGTACATTTCAACCCAGTAAACTTAAGCGCGCCAGAACGCATGGCTTTCGTGCGCGCATGCAAACCCGCGGTGGGCGTGATGTAATCCGGGCTCGGCGAGCGAAAGGCAGAGCACGTCTTACACCGTGAAGTGAATGCCAGTGTCGGCGAGTCTTTTCCGAGACAACTGAGATTAACGCGCGCAACCGATTTTCAGCAGGTTTTTAAGAACAATATTCGATTTGGCGACGCCTGCGTCACGCTTCTGGTAGGTAAGGATACGGGTGACTGCCCGCGCATCGGATTTGCGATAGCACGCAAACAGGTAGCGACCGCGGTCAAGCGAAACCGGCTGAAACGCCTGTTTCGCGAGAGTTTTCGCAAGAACAGGCATCGCTTGCCGCCGCGGGACATAGTGGTTATGGTGAAGCGCGAGATATTATTAACCCGGCCGGCTGATCTGCGGGCCTTACTGGATCAACACTGGAATAGCATCATCGAACAATGCGAAAGATCCTGCTAGTACTCATTCACACCTATCGCTACCTGTTGAGTCCACTGTTTGGCAATCATTGCCGATTTACCCCTTCCTGTTCTCGTTACGGTCTTGAAGCGATCGAGGCGCATGGTGCACTAAAAGGCTTGTGGCTGACCATAAAGCGCGTTGCCAGCTGCCATCCCTGGCACGAGGGCGGTTACGACCCGTTACCGGGCTCCTGCAGCGAGCACAAACATGGATAATTCGCGCCTTTTCCTGTTTGCGGCCCTGGTCTTCGTCGGCATGTTGATGTGGCAGCAGTGGCAGATTGATTATGGCCCCAGGCCTGATCCCGGCAGCGAGGTTGAATCAGGCAGCGACGGCGTAGTCGCGGAGCAGGACGCCGCCGTTGACGATCTGCCAGACCTGGCGGACTCGATTAGCCCGAGCACCACTACCACGACAGAAACATTGCCCTCCGCAAGCCCGGAACAGCAGCTGATAACGGTCGATACCGATGTGATCCGGGCCCTGATCGACACTCGCGGGGGCGTGTTGCGCTCGCTCAAGCTCAAAAAATATCCAACCTCGCTCGAGCAACCCGACGATTGGCTGGAACTGGTCCATAGCGCAAAAGACTCTGTCTACATTGTACAAAGCGGTCTGCGCAATAAAGAAGAAAAAGCGCCCACGCACTACAGCGTTTACGAGGCGGAACAAAGCGCTTATGAACTGGCCGACGGCCAGGATGAACTCGTCGTGTCAATGCGCTGGAGCCAGGATGATGTCGATGTCATCAAGAGCTACCATTTCAGACGCGGTGATTACCTGATCGACCTCAGGCACAGGGTCGAGAACCGGTCGCAGCAGGAATGGCTGGGCAGCGAATATCGTCAGATCCAGCGCTCACGGCCGCTGGAAACTTCGCGCCTGCTCTATACATATACCGGGTCGGTGTATTACAACGAAATAACCAAGTATGAAAAAGTAGACTTCGATGATATGGAAGATAGCCAGCTGAAGCTGGAATCCGATGGCGGCTGGATTGCCATGATACATCACTATTTTCTATCGGCCTGGATACCGGGACAGGACGAGAAAAACCTCATTTACACGATTGCCAATACCAAGCGAAATCCGTCGACCTATACGATCGGGATGCGTTCGGCAAACCGCGTGGTTGCGGCCGGTGGCAACACGGAGTTCGTCAGCCAGTTATTCGTTGGGCCCAAGATCGTGAAGCGGCTTGAAGAGATTTCACCCGGGCTCGAGCTCACCGTCGATTATGGTGTGCTCACTTTCCTCTCCAAGCCCCTCTACTGGTTGCTGGCCTGGTACCACAGTTTTGTCGGTAACTGGGGCGTTGCGATCATTTTATTAACGCTCACGATCAAGGCCGTGTTCTACAAGTTATCGGAAACCAGTTACCGGTCAATGGCGAAGATGCGCAAGGTCAGCCCGCGCCTCAAGACGCTCAAGGAACGTTACGGTGACGATCGTCAGAAAATGAACCAGGCGATGATGGAGCTGTATAAAACAGAAAAGATTAACCCGATGGGCGGTTGCCTGCCGATATTGGTGCAGATTCCGGTTTTTATCGCTCTCTACTGGGCGCTGCTGGAGAGCGTTGATCTGCGCCAGGCGCCTTTTATCTTCTGGATCAAGGATCTGTCGGTGATGGATCCGTTTTATGTGTTACCGATTGTGATGGGAATCAGCATGGTAATCCAGCAGCGTTTAAATCCACCACCACCGGATCCGATTCAGGCGAAGATAATGATGGCGCTGCCTTTTGTCTTCACCATATTCTTCGCCTTCTTCCCTTCGGGACTGGTGCTCTACTGGGTTGTCAATAACGTGTTGTCGATTGCGCAACAGTGGGTTATAACAAGGCGCATCGAAGCCAGCGCCACCTAAGCAGGTGCGGGGATAACCAGCGCATCATTCCTGCCATGCCATCGCATGAAACCATCGCTGCAATAGCAACACCCCCGGGAATGGGCGGCATCGGCATCTTGCGGCTATCCGGAACCAGGGCGCTCGCCATCGGCGAGGCCATCAGCAACAGCAAGCTAAAGCCTGGCGTCATCCAGTTTCGACAGTTTTTCGATGCCGATGGAGTGGTGCTTGATCACGGACTGTGTCTTTACTTTGTCGCTCCGCATAGTTTTAGTGGTGAAGATTGTGTCGAAATCCAGGCTCATGGCGGGCCGATCGTGCTCGATATGCTACTGGAAAGGCTGTGCGAGCTCGGTGCCCGCCTGGCGCATGCGGGAGAGTTTTCCGAGCGCGCGTTTCTCAATGGCAAGCTTGACTTAACCCAGGCCGAGGCGATTGCCGACTTGATAACATCGGGCAGTCGCGCGGCGACGCGTGCGGCGATGCGCTCCCTGGAAGGCAGGTTCTCTCGGCAGGTCCATGCCCTGGTCGAAGAAATCATCAATCTCCGTGCCTATATCGAAGCGGCGCTCGACTTTGCCGAGGAAGAGATTGATTTTTTAAACAACAGCGATATCAGTCGCCGGCTCGAGGAATGCAGCCGCCATTTGCAGCAGCTACTCGAACAGGCAGAGCACGGCAGGACACTGCAGGAAGGATTGAGCGTCACGCTGGCCGGGCTTCCGAACGCGGGCAAATCGAGCTTGTTAAATTATCTCGCCGGATACGAGGCAGCGATTGTCACCGAAATTGAGGGCACCACGCGCGATGTGCTGCGTGAACACATATCCTTGAAGGGCATTCCGCTCAAGATTACCGATACCGCCGGCCTGCGGGAATCCGAAAATCCGGTCGAGCGCGAGGGCGTGCGAAGGGCCTGGGAAACGATCGCTCAGGCAGACGTGATCATTTATCTGGTCGATTCCAGCAAAGGATTAACCCCGGCAGACCAGAAAATTATCGATGAGCTGGCGGGCGATAACCTGCAACTGGTATACAGCAAAACCGACCTGCTAGATGCTGACCTGCCGCGCGAGCCGGATGCGCTTTATATCTCAGCCCTTGATGGCAGCGGAATGGAACAACTGATAGCGCGTATTACCGGCCAGGCAGCCGACTTTAACCAGGATAGTCAGGTTTTCATGGCAAGGAGACGCCATGTCGATGCATTGTTAAGGGCCCGGAATTGCATACAGCGGGCCGGGCAAACCTTTAACACAGCGTGCTCGGGAGAACTCATGGCAGAAGATTTACGCGAAGCACAACAATGCCTGAATGAAATTACCGGTGAGTTTGGCAGTGAAGACTTGCTGGGCAGGATTTTCTCGACTTTCTGTATCGGCAAATAGTACCGCGACGGGCGCTAGCACTGCGCCTGAAGAGAGGTCAGCAGCGCTTTTATCTCGGGCTGATGCGAACCGCGTAACACCAGCATTTCGCGAAAGGTTTCGGGGTCTTTGGTGAAGGTCATTTCTCCGCTGAGCGGAAAAGTCATGTCGTAGAGTCGGGACAGCCAGAAGCGCAGTGCGGTGAGGCATAACATAAACGGCAAACATTCGATTTCGATTGCCTCGAGACGACGATATTGCTGGTATGCCTCGAGCGTCGCGCTGGCCCTTTCGGCAACCAGCATCCCCTGGCTATCGATACACCAGTCGTTCAACAACACCGCAATATCAAATACGAAGCTGTCGCTGCAGGCATAATCGAAATCGAGAATACCGCCAAGTTCATTTCCCTTGAATAGCACATTGTCGTGGAACAGGTCAGCGTGTATCGAACCCCCGGGCAGCCTGCCGAGATCAAGCTCGCTGGCCGCTCGCAGGGACGTCTTGATGAGTTGCCGGTCTGCGCCTTCAAGGTTGTTATCGAGCATGTCGGTCACGGCTATTATCCAGTCGATACCGCGCGGGTTGGTACGTTTACCCGGGTAGTCCTGTCCCATCAGGTGAAAGCGGGCCATCTCGGCGCCGATGATGGCACAGTGAAGAGACTCGGGTTGCTGCAGCACCTCCCCATCGAGCCGATGAATGATTGCCGCCGGGCGTTGGTTCAGGCTAGAAAACAGGGTGCCGCGCCGGTCAGCGACGGGACTGGAGCAGAGCAGCGACCGGTTCACCAGGTGCTGCTGTAATCCCAGCATGTAGCTCATTTCGTCATCGCTATGATGTTCGTAGAGGGTGAGCACGAAACACCCGGCCTCGGTGTCGAGGTAGTAGTTGGTATTGGTAATGCCGGCCGCGATGGCGGCAAATTTCTTCAGTTTCCCGAGGCTATAGCGGGTCAGAAACTGCTCAAGTTGTGCTGGCTCGACGGTAGTGTAAACAGACATGATGGCTTGCCAGTTGAAGACGCAAACGAACGAAGTCAGTACTTCGGCTGTGATATGATCCCGGTTCGGGTCTGGGCATTCTAGCGTATCTGTATGAAGCAAGAGAAACGAAAAAAACTGGTGCTGGTTGACGGCAGCTCCTACCTGTTCAGGGCCTACCATGGGCTACCGAAACTGGAGAGTCCCTCAAGACATCCCACCGGCGCGATTTACGGTGTTCTCAACATGGTTCGCAAGTTAATCCGCGAAGAACAACCGGACAAGATTGCGGTCGTTTTCGATGCCAAGGGAAAGACCTTCCGCAATGATATTTACCCGGAGTACAAGGCTAACCGCCCGCCTATGCCGGATGAACTGCGCGTACAAATCGAACCCTTGCACCAGATTATCAAGGCACAGGGCCTGCCCCTGATCAGCATCGAGGGCGTCGAGGCCGATGACGTGATCGGTACCATGAGTCGGCAGGCGGTCGAACAGGGATACGAGGTGCTCATTTCGACCGGGGACAAGGATATGGCGCAGCTGGTTAACGACAACGTTCGGCTGATTAATACCATGAATAACCAGATACTGGACAAAGCGACGGTGGTGGATAAATTCCAGGTGCGTGCCGATCAGATTATCGATTACCTGGCATTGATGGGTGATAGTTCTGACAATATACCGGGCGTGCCGAAAGTAGGGCCAAAGACGGCAGCCAAATGGATTGATGAATATGGAGATCTAAAAAGCGTAATGGAAAGTGCCGAACAAATAAAAGGTAAAATTGGGGAAAACCTGCGCGATTCGCTCGATTTTCTACCCATGTCTTACGAGCTAGCGACGATCAAGCTTGACTGCGATACCGGCATAGACATTGATGATCTGGACCAGCAGGATGCCGACTGGGAAGCGCTCGCAGCTTATTACCGGGAGTTTGGATTCACGCGCTGGTATGATGAAACGGAAACCGGCGGCAGTTCTGAAACGCCTCCAGCTACTGTAAAAAATAACGCTGATTACGAAACTATTCTCGACCAGGGTCGATTCGATGAATGGTTACAGCGATTACAGCAGGCGGATTCGTTTGCGGTCGACACCGAGACTACCAGCATCGATTACATGCAGGCCGAACTGGTAGGTATCTCGTTTTGCGTGGTGCCGGGCGAGGCCTGTTACATTCCTTTGTCACACCGCTATGACGATGCCCCGCGGCAGCTTGACAAGGCGGACGTACTCGCAGCAATAAAGCCGATTCTGGAGGATCCTGCGCTCCCAAAAATCGGCCAGAACATCAAGTACGATGCGCATATATTTCTTGGCGAAGGTATCCGGATGCGCGGCATGGCCCATGACACCATGCTCGAATCCTACGTGCTCAACTCGACCGCAAGTCGTCACAACATGGATGCGTTGGCAAAATTCTATCTTGGACATGACACCATTCACTATGAAGATATCGCTGGCAAGGGAGCCAAGCAGAAAACCTTCGATCAGATCGAGCTTGAACAGGCCGGTGTTTATGCCGCTGAAGACGCAGACATTACGCTGCAATTGCACCATGCATTAAGCACAAAGCTGCAGCAGGATACCAGGCTTAACCAGGTTTACACCGATATCGAAATGCCCCTGGTTGATGTACTGCTGGAAGTCGAACAAAACGGTGTTTTAATCGATCGTGACCTGCTCAAAAAGCAGGGTAAAAAGATTGATAAGAAGTTAAGTCAGATCGAACAGGCGATCTACCAGCAGGCAGGTGAGGTCTTTAACCTGAGTTCACCCAAGCAAATCCAGGCGATCCTGTTCGAAAAGCTCGAATTACCCGTATTGCGCAAAACGCCCAAAGGCCAGCCATCGACGGCGGAGGACGTGCTCGAGGAACTAGCCGCTGATTACGAGATTCCAGCCTTGCTGATAGAGCACCGTGGTTTGAACAAGCTGATGTCGACTTACATCGACAAGCTGCCGCAGGAAATCAATTCGAAAACAGGGCGCGTGCACACCTCTTACCAACAGGCGGTTGCTTCCACCGGGCGCCTGTCATCGACCAGCCCGAACCTGCAGAATATTCCGATTCGTACCCAGGAGGGCAGGCGCATTCGCGAGGCCTTTGTTGCTCCCGCGGGCTACCGGATCCTGGCGCTTGACTATTCCCAGATCGAACTGCGCATCATGGCGCACCTGTCCGCCGATGAAAGTCTGCTCAATGCATTCGCGCGTGGCCTCGATGTGCATCGTTCAACCGCGGCCGAGGTCTTCGGCGAGGCGCTGGAAAAGGTTAGTCCTGAACAACGCCGTGCGGCCAAGGCGATCAACTTCGGGCTGATCTACGGCATGTCGGCATTTGGCCTTGGCAAGCAGTTGAATATTGGACGTAACGAAGCCCAGCAGTATGTGGATACCTACTTTGAGCGTTACCCCGGGGTCAAGCGATACATGGAGCAGACCAAGCAACGCGCCCGCGACCAGGGCTATGTCGAAACGGTTTTTGGACGCAGGCTGTATTTGCCGGATATCAATGCGCGCAATGCAAATGTGCGGCAATACGCCGAGCGTACCGCCATCAATGCACCAATGCAGGGCACCGCGGCTGACATCATCAAGCGCGCGATGATCGAGGTGCAGGCCTGGCTTGTCGGCGAAAAACCGGACTGCAAAATGATCATGCAGGTGCACGATGAACTGGTTTTCGAAGTCACTACCGGTGAAGTCGAGTCATGTCAGAAAGCCATCGCCGCATTAATGACCGGGGCAGCCGATCTTTCCGTAAAACTGGAAGTCGATGCCGGGGTTGGGCTCAACTGGAACGAAGCCCATTAGCAGTTGAAGTCGCTGGCAATTCAGCCGTCATCCCCGGCGGCCCGCCTGGTTACCAATCAGGGTCGATTTTTGCCTGTGCTGATCCAATTTGAATCGAGATACGTAATATTTTTAAGACGTTGTTGTCGGGCATTGAATTGTCCGAAATCGCCCCCAAATTATTACCAATACAGGCGTTTGGTA
>CALZHS010000017.1:0-4963 GCA_945787265.1 uncultured Gammaproteobacteria bacterium
GCCAGATAGGATCGATCTAATCTGGACCTTTTTTAAACGGCTGTACCTCGAGACCACGTTCGACCAGCGCCGCGCACAATCCGATGCTGAGCGTGGTTTTGCCCGAAGACTTATGTGCTGCGGAAGGGAATAAGGAGGGCATTTATGGTGTATCCGCGGGCAGGCTTTCGGGCATGATCGGCAGCACTCGAATACCAAGCAGTGCGATCAGTAGTGCGCTGGTGACGCCACCGATACCGAGCAGGAACTCCCACAGGCTGGGTGCATATTCGTTAATCACGCCATCGAAGAAACTGCTTTCGACGATATAGCCTGGAAAAATGTTCAGCGGAAAGGCCTGGCCCCCGATGATGATGATATAAAGCTGTGCAAAGGCCCCTAGAATGACCAGCAAACTCGCGACCACCAGGGCGGGCCTCGAGTGCTGCAGGCCGGGGGCATAAACCAGTGCCAGTGGCAGCAGGTTGCCGAGCCCGATCTGGAAAAGCCAGAACAGCATCGTGTAAATTCCACCTTCGACCAGGATAAAGCGCTCGAAATCGTGATTCTGGGTACCGTATAGCTTGGTCAGGTGAAACACGATAACGAAGTAAAGCACTGCCACGGTAAACAAGCCCAGCAGTTTGCGCAGGCGTTGCAGGTGCGAGTCATCGAGTTCACGCCGATCAAGCCCGAAGCTTAGCATCAGCAGTAAGATAAAAACGGCCAGTCCGAAAGCGAATGACATGACGATGAACATTGGCGCCAGCAGGGCAGAGTCGTAGGCCTCGCGTGCTACCAGGAAACCAAAAATTGAGCCGGTACCGGTGGTGAGGATCAGGCGCCAGGCAAATGCCAGTAAACCTGCCGGTTTGCTCCAGCGATGCATACGTCGCTCCATCATCAACCACAGGTAGGCCAGCACGATGACGATGAAGCCGGTATACAGAATAATGTTCCAGGCAAAAATCGATTTGAAGTTGTAGTAGGTCATCGCGACGATCAGGCGATCCGGACGTCCGAGGTCAAGCAACAGGATCGCCAGTCCGCCAACCAGTAACGCAATCGACAGGACTGCCGAGAAACGTGCCAGCGGCTTGTAGTCCTGTTTGCCGAAAACCGAAGCAATCGATGCCAGGTTTAGCGCCCCCGAGGCCGCAACAATTAAAAAGATCGCAAATACATGGGGCAGACCCCAGACAACCTGGTTGGTCATACCGGTAATGTGATGGCCCTCGGTGTCCATGTGATGTGCCGACGCGAACCCGATCAGCGCGATCAAGGTCAACGCAACCAGAATTGACCAGTACCCGGAAGTGCTGGTTTTAATTTCTGCATAGCGTAACGATGACTGCATCTTTATAACCCCTGGTAGCGAACGCCGGGATTAAGTCCCATGTCGGCGCGCAACTTGAGGGCACCCAGTGCCTTTAAGCGCTCCGAGATTTCACTTTGCGGATCATTAAGATCGCCAAACCAGATTGCCTTGCGGCCTTGCTGGTTAACGGCTTCGGCGCAGGCCGGTACCGCGTTAGCGCCGTCGCGATCGATACGGTGTACGCACAGCGTGCAGGATTCGACGGTGCCCTTGCCGCGGGGTGCTACCGCAAGCTGATCTTTCAGGACTTCATGGATAAATGAACGCGCTTTGTAGGGGCAGGCCATCATGCAATAGCGACAGCCGATACAGGTATGCTTGTTGACCAGTACGATTCCATCCTGGCGCTTGAACGAGGCCCCGGTGGGGCAGACATCGACGCAGGGCGGGTCTTCACAGTGCTGGCACATCATCGGCAGAAAACGCTCGTGTCCCGACTCAGGATCGGTGAGTTTTACCTTGCGTATCCATTGCGCATCGGTCTTCGAATCCGGGACGCTGTTCCAGCCGTGTTCGCGCTGGCAAGCGCTGACGCAGGCATCGATATCTGACTCGTTCAGGGCATTGGTATCGATCAACAGTCCCCAGCGGGGTTGACGGTCAGCGCTGCTGGCGTTGCCCGTTTGGTAAAGCATGACCCCGGGCACGATCATCGTGGTCGCCAGCGCAGCGGCACCCTTCAGAAACTGGCGTCGTGCTGGCCGGATTTCGGCAGGGTCCAGTTCAGTCGACACGGGCTGGCACCAGTTTCTGGCTGAAGGTATGCGCTGACAGATGTCGTGATTGGTCGCCAGGCATCAGTCCGCTTTGCTCGGAGCGAGCCAGGCCGCGGTCGGCATGACATTCGAAACAATCGATCTTGACGCTGGCATAGGCGTGGCAACCGGCACAGAAGTGCTGCGGATTTTCGTAACGGACGACCTCATCGCTGGCGTCGGCCGGGTTATGACAATCCATGCAGCCGACCAGGCTGTACTTCGATTTGCGCTCGCCCTCGAGCACCGTGGCATCGCGCTGGTGCAGCAGGAACTTCATGTGATCGCGACGCATCACCTCGACCGGCTCGACGCACTCGCTGGCGTCCGCTGGTTTTATCGGTGCCGGGATCACGACCTTGCCAAAGCTTGATGCAATTTCATCCGCGGCGCTGACACTGGCCAGGGGCGTGGTTCCGAGCAGGCAGGTCAGCATCAGGAAGCGCAGCATTGAAGCAAAAATCCGCACGGTACTGCCGCTAGTGATCGCCCAGCGCCATATCGATGTAGCCGGTCGGGCATACGTCGGCACAAATGTGGCAGCCGATACAGCGGGTATAATCGGTTGCGACATAGCGTCCCATGGTCTTCTCGTCTTTCTTGACCCGGTAAACCGCGTCCTGTGGGCAGTAAATGACGCAATTATCGCACTCGAAGCACATGCCGCAGCTCATGCAGCGACCCGCCTCTTCAACCGCCTCTTCCTCGCTCAGGCACTTGACGCGCTCTTCAAAGTCGCCGAGTACGCTCTTGGAATCGGGCCCATGCTGTTCGCGCAGGTGGCGCGCCTCGTAGTTGAAATGCGACAGATACAAGCGTTCCGACGAAATAATCTCGTTGGCGCCGCGGTCTTCGTAATTGTGCACCGCGAACTTCGCATCGGCAGTACCCCAGGTGCCTTCATGCTCAAATTCGGTTGGGGCGAGATCGACCTCCTTGAGCTTGTTGAGTAAATTGAAATGGTGCACGTCGACCTTGGGGCGCTTGTCGAACTCGGCGCCACCAAGGTAGCGCTCGATGCTGTCGGCCGCGATCGACGCGTGTCCGATGGCGGTCGTCAACAGGTGCGGGTGGATGATATCGCCGGCGACAAAGTGGCCCGGTTTGTGCGGGTGCTGGAAAAACTTGTCCGCGTCCATCAGGTTTTTTTCGTTACCCATTTCCTCGATACCGCTGAGATTGCCACCCTGGCCGATCGCGGATACGATTAAATCACACTCGACTTCAAATTCGGTGCCCTCGACCGGGGTCGGTGCACCGTTCTCGATGGTGCACTTGGCGAGTTTAAGCGCGGTTGCCCGTCCTTCGTCGTTGACGATAATTTCGACCGGTATGACGCCGTCGAGAATCCGGACACCTTCACGCAACGCATCCTCTACCTCGTGCTCGGTCGCCGTCATTTCGGCTTTTTCGAACAGCGAGGTCAGTGTAACGTCGGCACCCTGACGGGAGGCTGCGTACGCCGAATCATGCGCGGTAAATCCGCCGACGACAAACTCGGTCAGCTGCTCTTTTGGTAGTGAGTCGATTTTTCCCAGACGGCGCGCCACCGATACCACGTCAATCGAGGTATCGCCACCGCCAACGCAGACTACGCGATCCGCGGTCACCTGCAGTGCGCCCTTGTTAAAGGCCTCGAGGAACGCCACGCCGGAGATACAGTTGGGGGCATCACCATGCTTCAGCGGCAGCCCCCGGCCCGACTGGCAGCCAATCGCCCACAGCACCGCGTCAAATTCCTTTTCGATTTCCTCGAGCGTGACGTCACGACCCACGCGCGTGCCCATGCGGGTGTCGATATCACCCATTTCCATGATGCGATTGATTTCATGATCGAGGAATTCACGCGGGGTTCGATAGCCGGGTATGCCGTAGCGGAACATGCCTCCGAGCTCGTCGTGGTCGTCGAAAATGGTGCTGGCAATACCCTTGCGTCGCAGCTGGTAGGCCGCCGCCAGGCCCGCCGGTCCGCCACCGATGATGGCAACCCGGTGTTTACCGACCCTGGGCATATCGCCAAAATTGTAACCTTCACTTTTGGCGGTGTCGCCAATATACTGCTCGATCGCATTGATGCCGACAAAATCGTCGACATTGTTACGGTTGCAGCCCTGTTCGCAGGGCGCCGGGCAGACGCGCCCCATCATGGAGGGAAACGGGTTGGCATCGGTAGAGCGGCGAAAGGCGTATTCGGACATGCTGACGCCTTCGGGCGGGAGCTCGATTCCGCGCACGATGTTGAGCCAGCCGCGGACATCTTCGCCGGAGGGGCAGCTGCCCTGGCAGGGTGGTGTCCGGTGTACGTAGGTCGGGCACTTGTAAGAGGTGTCCTCGTTAAAAATATTCTCACCCAGCGAGCGCCAGCGATGCACGCCGTCCTCGTATTTCCTGAAGGTGAGTTTCTTGTTCACTTCCTCTTCTGACGCTGCCATTTAATTCTCCTGGTAACTATCTGAATCTAATGTTCGCCACCCAGCTGGATGGCGTTACTGACTAACTGATGAATGCTGACTACCTGGTCCATTTCAAATCCGTAGTAGGGCAGAATTTTACTGAACTGGCTCTTGCAGATCGCGCAAATCGCGGCCAGGTGAGTGACACCGTGGTGTTCCACGACCTGCTGCAACGCTTCCATGCGCGGCAGGGCGCCCTTGACGCGCAGTTCGACCAGGTCGTCGGTTAACAGGCCGCCGCCACCGCCGCAGCAAAAGGTGGCTTCCTGGATGGTATCGGAGGGCATGTCAACGAAATGGTTACAGCTGGCCTTGATAACCTCGCGCGGCATGTCGAAGTGTCCGCCTTCGAAATTGCCCATGCGCGAGCCGCGCGCAATGTTGCAGGATTCGTGAAA
>CALZHS010000017.1:4974-16447 GCA_945787265.1 uncultured Gammaproteobacteria bacterium
CATTGCGCTGCAGTAAATCGTAGGTGACTTCGCAGATATGTTGGGGCATGGGGTAATTCGGGTCGAGAAAATCGAACGGGCCCGCGAGCGTGTTCAGGAAATTGTAGGCAACGCGCCAGGCGTGGCCACATTCACCGAATACGATGCGCTTGACGCCGAGTTCCAGCGCCGCTTCACGGATGCGCAGCGCCAGTACCTGCATGTTTTCATAAGAGCCGATGAACATCCCGAAATTGGCGGCCTCGCTCGCGTAACTGGACAGCGTCCAGCTCAATCCGGCCTGGTGAAATACCTTGGCGTAGCCGATCAGGCCATCGACGTGGGGTTCGGCAAAAAAATCAGCGGAGGGGGTCACCAGCAGTATATCCGCGCCTTTCTCGTCGAGCGGCATGCGCACCGTGACGCCGGTTTCATCCTCGATATCTTCTTCCAGGCCTTCCAGCGTATCGGCCAGCGCCGGCTCGGGCAGGCCGAGGTTATTACCGATGGTTTGCGCCTTGCCGATGATTTCATTGCAGTACTTCTGGCCGACACCGATGCTGTCCATGATCTCGCGTGCGGCCATCGAAATCTCGGCGGTATCGATACCGTAGGGGCAGTAAACCGAGCAGCGCCGACATTGTGAGCACTGGTGGAAATAGCTGTACCATTCGTCGATGACACCCTGGTCCATATCGCGTGCACCCACCAGGCCAGGGAAATACTTGCCGGCGAGCGTGTAGTAGCGCCGGTAAACCGAGCGAAACAGGTCCTGGCGCGCGACCGGCATGTTATTGGGATCCGAGGTTCCGAGGTAGTAATGACATTTATCGGTACAGGCACCGCATTTGACACAACTATCGAGAAACACGCGCAACGCACGGGAGTTGTTCACCAGTTCTCCCATTTTGTCGATCGCGACCTGTTCCCAGTTGTCGACGAGCTCACCGGGAAAGCCGATTTTCTGCTGCAGGTCTTCCTTGGCAACGTAGGGTTTACTGTGCGCCATTGAACCGATTTCGATCGGCGGTATCTCGGGGTAGGGCTTCAGGGCTGGCGTTTCGAATTCTGCCACGATAACTACCCGGCCTGGCCTGCTTGTTTGACGGCGGCCGGTTCACGCGTTGGCAGGTGCCGTTTCTCGCGTGGATTATCGACCTGGTTTCGAGTCGGACTGAAGAAGACCCCCGGTGCATGCAGCAACTTGCTGAACGGGAAAATGATCATCAGTAGCGCCACCAGCAACAGGTGCAAATTGAGCATGAAATCACTCGGCATCGGCTGCCAGTCGAAATACATCAACCCGAGGAAGAATGCTTTTACCGCCACGATATCGGTGGGCGCCACGTATTTCATGCCGAGCCCGGTGATGCCGATCGCAACTAACAGGGCCAGCATTAAATGGTCGGAGAGTGACGAAATATAACGCACGCGGTCGACCAGGAACCGTCGCGCCCAGAGACCGGCCAGGCCCACGACCATGGCGAAGGCGGCGTAGTGACCGATCGGTTGAATCAGCGCAACCCAGGACCAGACCGGGTCGGTAAAATAACGCAGATGGCGCAGCAGCACGAACAGTAGCGCGGCGTGAAACACCCAGCCGAATAACCAGATCCACTTGTTCGATTTGAACAGGCTATTGAATAACGTGACTTCAAAGAACATGCGCTTGTAGACGCCCGGGGCTGTCGTCGGTGCCGGCGTGGTTGGAATCCGCAGTGGGGTTGGCGTGATGGCGTAAAGCCTGATGCGATAAGCAAGTCCGAACAGGATCGTCGCGGTGGCGAAATAAAATAGTAGCGTAAATGCAATCGTCAAGAACGACATGGAAGCGTCATCTCCTGGCTTGCTAAAGCGTGGGCAAAAAGAAGCGGCTCTCCTTGCCCACGTCAAGCACTGTGCAGCCTAGACGCAGCCGGTAGGCTTGGGCAGACCTGCATACTTACAGGCCTGCTTGGCGGGGCCGTAAGGAAACAGCTCGTACAGGTACTTGCTGGTACCCTTGTCTTTGCCCAGTTTCTTACCCACCGCCTTGGTCAAAACGCGAACCGCGGGTGCAATCTGGTACTCCTCGTAATAATCACGCAGGAAGTTAATGACTTCCCAGTGATTCTCATCGAGCACCGCGCCGTCGGCTTTTGCCATTTCGGTTGCGAGTTCGTCGGTCCAGTCACTCAGGTTTACGAGATATCCTTCTTCGTCTGTCTCGTATGTATTGCCGCCTAGTTCAATAGCCATTTTTTACCTCTGCCATGTTTAATGTAATTTCACAGTCATAGCCATGACTGCAGCTTGTCGTATTCGGTTGTCAGTTTTACGAAGCCGTCATAATCGATCAGTGAAATTCCGTCAATCGCGCTGTCGGGACTGATGCCGCGCGCATCGAGATCGGGTTTCAAAGCAAAAACCTGGTGACTGGCAAGCGCCTGCTGCATTTTTTCCGACGCGGCCGAATTTTTTTGTACCGCGTAAATTCCATCCTCGATCAACAAAATTGCGCTGTCGGCTTTTGCCAGACGCAGGCAGCTGTCGAGCGCGTTGCGATCAAAGGGTGATTTGTTCACGATGTGCAGTACAGACATTTCGTTTCCGCGTTAAAAATTCAGGATGACATCCTGTTGTTCGATAATCTCAGCCAGCTCTTCGCTGCTGACAACATGAATTGAATCCTTCTCCGCCCAGTCGTCGTCTACGTCTTCGTAGGTCAGCGGCATCAGGTCTTCCGTGCTCAGGCCACGCAGATCCAGCGATTCGCTTTCGACGTATATCTTGCTGACATCGTAGTCGCCAAGCGCACGAAAGGTCGGAGCAAAATTCTTGGAACCGATATCGCCAGTGTCCTGGTTTTGCATCAGCTGGTAAACGCCGTCGTCGATGAAAGCGAGGCTTACGTCCTGCTCGAATGCCGCCCCGATCAGGACCACTTCGAGTGACTCCTGTGCGTAGATGGAACCATGCGGCGCCTTGCGGTTAACGTATAAAAATTTCTTCGTTGCCATGACTAATCACCAAACACGATGGTGCGATCTGCCTGGATACCGGCATCGATCAGTTGTCCCAAACCGGATATCTGGAATCCCGGCGCCATGTTGCTGGTGTCCTTGCCGGCGCGTTTGGCTTCATCCTCATCCAGTAATCCGCGCCGCTGTGCGGCCGCTACGCACAGGATTAGCTCGAGGTTGTGCTGCTGTCCCAGCTCGGTCCAGCGTTCGCTGATGTTGCGGTCATCCTGCGGTGGAACGCTCAGGCGAGTGCCGTTATTGACACCGTCGTGGTAAAAGAAAACGCGCACGATTTCGTGGCCCGCGCGCAGCGCCGCCTCGGTAAAGTGGTAGGCCGAATCGGACGCCTGGTGCGTGTACGGACCTTCGTTGACCATGATTGCAAACTTCACGCAACTGCCTCGTTAGAATCGGATATGGGTTGATGCGTTGAGCGAATGTCTCGCGCCGCGCCAGTTATCGACGTGAAACTTGGTAAACGGAAGCTCGGTCAGCTCGAAGAATTGCGGCCAGCCGATGCGTTCGATCCAGTCGTTGAGGCGCTCCCAGTCACGTGCGTTGTCCTTGTAGGTCTGCAGGATCTTCTTGACGATGGCGGTCGCCTCGGGCCAGCGCGGCGGGTTGTTCGGAATGCCGGCGGCAACCAGTTTCTGGAAGCTGGGCTTGCTGCGGGCATTGGAATGATTACCACCCACCCAGATGGCGAGCTTGGTGTGCTCGGGATCGTTGATTTGCATCGGTGTGCAGGGCGGGTAGCAGGCACCGCAACAGATACATTTCTTTTCGTCCACCTCGAGCGACGGCTTGCCGTTGACGAGTGCGGGACGGATTGCTGCCACCGGGCAGCGCGCCACGACCGACGGACGCTCGCAAATATTGGCGACCAGGTCATGATTGATTTTGGGTGGCTTGGTATGCTGGATGTTGATCGCGATATCACCCTGGCCACCGCAGTTGATCTGGCAACAGGAGGTCGTGATGTGCACGCGATTCGGCATATTCCAGCCTTTAAATTCACCGATGAGTTCATCCATCATCGATTTGACCACGCCGGAAGCGTCGGTACCGGGGATATCGCAGTGCAGCCATCCCTGCGTATGCGAGATCATTGCTACCGAGTTCTTGGTGCCACCAACCACGAAACCTTCCTTTTCCAGGGCCTCGATCAGTGGCTCGACCTTGCTGCCGTCGGCAACCATGTACTCGATGTTGCTGCGAATCGTAAAGCGCACGTATCCCTCGGCGTACTTGTCGCCGATTTCACACAGCTTGCGCAGCGTAAACACGTCGAGTATGCGCTGGGTGCCGGCGCGCACGGTGTAGATCGCATCGCCACCGTGTGCTGTGTGTTTCAGCACGCCGGGGCGCGGGTCTTCGTGGTAAGCCCAGTTGCCGTAGTTTTTGCGCATGGTTGGATGCATGTACTGAAATCCATCAGGGCATCCGGATTCAATCGGGGTACGTTGACCTTCCATCATCGAGCTCATGCTTTTCCCTCAAAAATCATTGTGAAAACCTCGGTAAATTCTTGTTTACGATGCCTGTTTATGTTCGGCCTTGCGGTCAAACCACTTCTTGGCTTCAATATCCCAGTCGTCCATGCGCACGTAGGAACTGGTGCGGGTCTCGGAAATCATGTTCGGATCAACCTCGACGCCGATGCCTTCGAGGAAATTCACCAGACCGATGCGTTCTACCATCTCTCCACAACGCTCGTGCTCGAGGCCGTTTTCGGCCCAGAAATCGATCACCTCTTCGGCGAGCTCGGTCAGCGCTTCGTAGTCCTCTTCATCTTCGAGTTTCATGAAGGGCACGATTACCGTTCCCATCAGGTCGCCGATTTTAAGCGTGCGCTTGCCGCCCATTAAAATGGTGACGCCTTTATCGTCCCCGGGAGACAGCGCTTTCGGAACCACGTTGAGGCAGTGCATGCAGCGCACGCAGTTGCGGTTATCAACTTCGAGCGTGTCGTCGTCGTTGAGCGACAGGGCATTGGTCGGACAGCGCGTGATGATATTGTCGATGGTGTGCTGGCGACCTTTCTTGGCTACATATTCCTTGAACGCTTCCTGGTCCACCTTCATATCGTCGCGCCAGGTACCGATAATCGCGAAGTCGGAGCGCTCGATCGAGTTCATGCAGTCATTACCGCAGCCGGAAACCTTGAACTTGAACTTGTAGGGCAGGGCGGGGCGATGCACGTCGTCGGTGAAATTATTGAGCAGGGTACGATGAATGCGCATTTCGTCGGCACAGGATTGTTCGCAGCGGGCGGCCCCGACGCAGGACATGCCGGTGCGAACGCAGGGACCCGCGCCACCAAGATCGAAACCGTATTCGTTGATTTCGTTGAAGAAGTGCTGGGTATTTTCAGTCGAGGTGCCGATAAACATGATGTTGCCGGTCTGACCATGGAAGGTTACCAGGCCCGAGCCGTATTTTTCCCAGCTGTCGCCGAGCTGGCGCAACATGTCCGTGGTGTAGTAATTGCCCGCCGGGGGTTGAACTCGCAGCGTGTGGAATTCCTTCGATTCCTCGAATGCGTGTGCGACCTCGGAAAAACGCGGAATGATACCGCTACCGTAGCCGTAAACGCTGACCGTGCCGCCTTTCCAGTAACCTTTGCGGGTTTCGTAGGAATGCTCCAGCTGCCCTAGCAGCGAGTTGGCAACACCATTGATGCGCTTGTCGTCGTGCTCGTCTCGCAGGCGCTTGATTCCGGAAATGAAACTGGGCCAGGGGCCGTTCTCGAGCTCGTCGAGCATGGGGGTGACATGTACTTTTTTTGCCATAATAGTGATGTTCCCGTTTTTCAGTTTTAACGATTCCCGGTATTTGCAACCAGGAAAATCAGAAACTACGCCGAATCAGGCTTTCGTTGCTGTCCGGCGGAATACTGGCGATGGCGCTAGTTTGGTAGAAATCAGCGTAATGAGCTATCCCCCGCTTGGGGGGCAGTAATTTGGAAACTTATCCCTATCGAGATAGGGTCGATTTATACACTCTCCCGGGCCATTTCTCGTGTCATCCACTTCGGGAAATATGTATATAAAAATCAGCGACTTATGATTAGTCCTGATTAACCGTCAGACTCCCACTGATGGGGTGCTCCAATTGAATCGAAGGTGTAATAGAATCAGGACTGTTTGATTCATCCACCAGTAACAATCCGGACTGCCAGTGAGCGCTACATTAGACCATATGAACACCGCACTCAACCGCTGCGATGAGGATTCACCCTTTTTACTTGAAAATGAAGGGGCGTACCAGGCCTGGCGTGATCGTAAGCTGCGTTACCGCAAGGAATTGAATGCCACCACGGTCTATCAACTGGATCCTGGTCCCGTTTTGCCGCAATCAACGATAGCGCAGATTCAACGACAGTTAACGGCCTTTAGTTTTGTTGTTTTTCGGTCCGCAGACAGGTTGGGTAAGTCCGAATTCCTGGCGCTAAATCGACAATTCGGGCTGCAGGAACTCGATGTCAACCTGGGGGCAGACGAAGATAAAGTGACGTCGCTGCAGGTGGTCAGTGAATCTGATCATCGTTCGCAGTATATCCCCTATACCAATCGCGGCATGAACTGGCATACGGACGGTTACTACAATCCGGAAGGCCGCAGAATCAATGCATTTGGCCTCTATTGTGTACATCAATCAGAACGTGGTGGCAGCAACTTTCTGTTTGATCACGAAATGATGTACCTGATAATCAGGGACCAGGCGCCTCATTTGCTCAAGGCGCTGATGCGTGACGACATGATGACGATTCCGGCCAATGTTCAGGGTAACCGGATTATTCGCGCCGAGGAGTCCGGCCCGATTTTCTCGCTGCAGCCCGGGACCTGCGTGCTCAATATGCGCTATACCTCGCGTCCTTACAATATCGTCTGGAAAACCGACCGTCAGAGCGTCAGCGCACTCAACCTGGTGCGAGAAATTTTGATGGACAGCGAAGCCATCACCGAAGTCAGGCTCGAGGAGCAGCAGGGAATCGTCTGTAATAATGTTCTGCACGGGCGTCGGCCTTTTTGGGACAACACCGACAAGCCGCCGCGACTCGTCTACCGCGCGCGCTACTATGACCCGATCGATCTGGACCGGGACCCAGGGCCCGTTGCCTAGGATGTTCTGAATAATGTCGATGTTCTGGCGCGAAGACAACGAATCCGAAAAGGAATTCCAGGTACCCGATGACGTGTTTGACCTGGTGTTCAAACTCAGCGGTAGCAGTCTTGAAATAGATCACGCCTATGCGCTGTCAGAAGCGCTGCAGTCGCATTTGGGTGCTGATACCTGTTACAAGATTGGAGTACATGGCGTGCGCATGGCGGATTCCGGGAACGGCTGGAATCGACCCGAGCAAATTGACGCCATGCTGCCATTGTCGCGTCGCGCCCGCTTGGCCATACGGGTGCATCGAGACGATTGCGACGAGGTAATACGGATTACCAACAAGATACTGCAGATCGGCTCACAGCAACTCGCGGTTGGCGAAAGTGCAATTCGCAAGCTGTCGACGATCAGCACCCTCTACGCACGCGCGGTGTCCTGTGACCGGAATCAATCGGAAGCCGATTTCCTGGCCCGGGTTGCGGAACTGTTGAACGCGATGAACATCAAGGTAACTAAAATGATTTGCGGTAAAAGCGGGGAAATTCGCACCGCCGGTGAAACCATTTTTACCCGGGCGCTGCTGGTTGCCGATCTTGATCCCGAAGAATCCGTAACCCTGCAGCAGCTGGGGCTGGGTGAGGATCAGATGCTGGGCTGCGGATTATTTGTGCCGCACAAGGGAATCGACGCGGTACATAACGTTCAGGAATAGTTTTGCAATCCAGGAGATTATTTTGAGGTTAAAGGTATGAGCATAAATGTAGATGGAAGCGAGATTCCGACCACGGCGACGGGATTTCTGGAGAATGTCGAGGACTGGTCTGAAGCCGTCGCCCGGGTTCTTGCCGAGCAGGAAAAACTGGAGCTCAGTGAGCGGCACTGGGACCTGATCAATCATTTGCGTGACGAATATATCAATAACGCGGGTAACCAGCCTAACACCCGCAACCTGGTGAAAGCGATGTCCAGGGCCTGGGGCGATAAATCAGTCAATGCCAAGACGCTTTATGATTTATTCCCGGGCGACCCGAGCAAACAGGGTGGTAGAATCGCCGGCCTGCCGGAAAGCCGCAGAAAAGGTGGCTACTAGGCAGCGGCCGCACCTGCTAACAAGATTAATCGAGGAAAACCAATGAGCGAAAAACAGGAAATTATCAAGCAGATGCTGGAATTGCAGCGCCAGTTTATTGAAATTGAACAGGGCGGAAAATTCTCGGCCGAGGATTACTACGATCCCGACGGGGATTCAGAGTTGGCTAAAAACAAGCGCATCTATGACGAGCTGGCGACAAAGCTGGTCGACATGGCGCACGCAGAGAAAGGTTCGCATCGTTGACGCTGTTCAGGTTTCAGCCCACATGCGAAACAGGTTGGCATAGCAAAGATTAACCTGGTGATGGGCAGTGTTGCCGGGGTTTTCAGCCAATGCCTCTCGGGCCTGGTCGAGTTGTATCAGTATTTCACGCTGATCGGCACGGCGAATATGGCTTTGCACCCAGGTTATTGCTACCAGGCGTTCACCCGCGGTGACCTGTTTTACCGAATGGTAACTGGTCGATGGATAGAGCAGGGCATGTCCCGCGGCAAGCTTGATCTCGGTATTGCCGTCAGAGGACTCGATGCAGAGTTCGCCGCCTTCGTATTCGTCGGGGCCGTTAAGGAAAACCGTAATCGATATATCTGAACGATATCTCGATCCGGGTGGCCCCATGATCGGGTCATCGATGTGGCCGCCGTAGGCCATGCCGGGTTCGTAGCGCGCATAGATCGGGGCGCATATTCGGGCCGGCATGGCGGTCTGCAGATACACCGGATTTTGCACCAGCTCGGTCATGAAGACGTTATTCAGTGCGTTATAACTGTCCTCATCAGGCGCAAGCTCCTGATTGTTTTTTATGGCTCGCGCGTCTTTACCGGCGCTCAGCTTGCCGTCGACGAAATTACCCCGGCGCAGCACCGAGCAAACCGCGTCGAGTTGGGCAGGGCTTAACAGGTCTGGAATTGTTACAAGCATCGTTATTGAGAAAACCGTATGAATATCACTGTTGAGATCGATGATAAGAGTTATGACCTCGATGTGCCAGAGACGCTTGCGCTCGAGGCAGTCGAATTTTTTGACAAGATGGACCGCGATATGGCCGGCGGCTGGCAAATGAGCCGCTGGTGGGTACCCGATCCTGACCAGGAGCAGCGTTGCCAGATCGTGGCCGACAAGCTGTTAACGGCAATGCAAAAAAAAGACGAAGAATTCGCATTGATGATGTGTGCCTATATTCTCAGTCGCAAACCCGGTACCCGCAGAATTCGGATCAACACCGACGGTGAAATACAGGGCAACGAAATTCTTGACCATTAGTTGAGCTGACCTGGCCTGCGTTGGTTTGGCCGCTAGCCGGGAATTGGGTGTATTGGTAACTCCGGCATCGCGATCACAAGGCCTTTAACAGTCCGTAGATCAGCAGCGCGATGGCGGGAAAGATGGCCACCGTGGCCACCGCATAGAAAATGTAGACGAGCTTGTTGGCGATCGAACCCTGGCATCTTAAACCTCGCTCACCGGTCACGGCCCTGATCGTCATCGCGGCCATCGAGGTCCAGGTAAAGGCTATAAATAACCATGCCGTGGTCGACAGTTGCCACATCGGTAGAACCGGGTAGTCGATGATTGCCGCGAGCGCCAGCAGCATCACGCCCCTGCCGGTTCCGCCGGCGTGAAGCAGATGCCAGGCCGCCTGTTCCCTGTCGTTGCGAATCGCCAGGTAAAGAAACAGTCCGGCAAACAGGCTAACGGTTAATACCAGTGCACCGTTTAAAGCGAGATGTAGTGCGAGCCTGTCCATACTTTCCCAATCGGTTTAACGGCTACCAATATAACGCCTGCAGCTGGCACATAAAAGCAGGCCGATTGCAAGCCCTGCTAACCTGGCCGGCGTTTACGCCCGCTGCCATCGAAGATTGCGACGTTAACGATGCTGCATGAGCTTTCATCGACTCAGGCAAACACGACCCAGGTGGTTGCAATATACTTATGCCCGGAATCGAGCGTATTGCCGCGATGCAGATGCGTCCAGAAGGGCGGGAACAACACCAGCTTGCCGATTTCCGGGGTGATTTTAACATCCTGGTATTGAAACTCGGTTTCCCCGCCCTGTCGATCGAGGGTATTCAGGTACCAGATTGCAACCAGCTGTCGCATTGCAAATTCATGGCTGCCGCCGTCGATGTGCCAGTGATAGAACTCGCCCGGGTCGGTGCGCTGAATCGCGTAGCCCATGTCCTTGAAAGTTCCTTCGAAAAAAGGGTAGGACTGTTTGAATTCTGCGAGCGCGCGGCTAAGCGACCTGAACAGTTCACGGTCGAGGTCCTGCCAATGGGACTTGCCGCTGAGCACCAGGTCAGTGGAGCGCTTGATCGAGTCGTCATGGTCCAGGGTCTGGCCGATGCGCCCCGGGTACTGCTCGTCGCTGTACTTTTCGAATCGATCGATCATTTCACTGCAAACGTCCAGCGGCAGGGCCCCGGCCTTTTCGAATATAAAGCTGCCCGGTTTAACTTCGAATATCGTTTTATCCATTTTACTGGTCACTGAATGAGCTGAACGAATTTTACCTGAAAGCGGGTCGAGGCGATCCTCCCCGTTAGCCCAGCTTTTTATCGGCTGGGATACCCATATTGGATAGGGCTTAGAGCATCGATTAACGGTATTATGCACGACGTAACAAGTGATAAAGATATAGTTATCAGTATCTTAGAATGGAGGTCGAATGATCAAAGCGATAGTTGTTAAATCCAGGTACCTGTTGGTGACGCTGCTGCTGGCCGCTGCGTTGATGCCTGCTGGCGCAACCAATTCTGATATTGCCAAGGAAAGCCGCTGGGCCGAACAGGTAATCGAGGGTTTACTGGATGGAGACGAAGTATGGCTCATCGACGACAGCGGGCACGAGTTCCTGGGCATTGTAACCGAGGGTGACAAGAACTCGGGTCGCGCAGTAATCCTGGCGCATGGAATCGGTGTGCATCCTAACTGGCCCGACGTTGTTTATCCCCTGCGGGCGGGTTTGCTGGAACAGGAGATTACCACGCTATCGTTACAGATGCCGATTCTGGCCAACGATGCGGATGAAAGTGAATATGCATTGCTGTTTCCCGAGGTACCCGGGCGTTTCGAAGCGGCTCTCGATTACCTGGATGACAACGGCTATAAAAAAGTCACCATCGTTGCTCACAGCCTGGGTGCGTCGATGTCAAATTACTATCTGTCGAGAAACGATCCCGATGAGGTGGTCTCGCTGGTTATTATCGGTATGGGGGTAGGGGGTGCCTTCCCTGAAAGCGGAGAAGCGCTGGCAAAAGTCGGGAAACCGGTACTCGAT